>CAMWVA010000155.1 GCA_947177575.1 uncultured Porphyromonadaceae bacterium
CTCTCCTTATATAGCTTTGAAATTCTTTAGTTTCTTTTCCTTTATCATGAAGTAGACCGATTATGTTACCCCATTCTCCCATGCCAAACTTATCTGCAAAACTTTGTGTAAGCTTTGCTACTCCCTTAGAATGTTCCTCATTAGATTGAATTACCCAATCGTTAGAGCCGGGGTCTAAGTAGAGATGGGATATATGAATTGTAATGCATAAATTCATAAACATTGAAGTTGTATGGGTGCAAAGGTAACTATTAATTTCTAAACTCCAAATAAAAAATAGGGAAAATCTAAAAATTCATTTTCAGATCTTTTTAGCAGAATAGGTAGGACATTAAAATAGGTGTGGTATTAAATTAGGCGAATTTTGTGGAACATCGTTGGAAAATGCTTATTTTTGTTTTTGAGAATGAAAGGCTGTAGAGGTAGGGGCTATGGTAAGCTTTTTACTTCTGACAGGCAGTTAAAACAGTAAGATAGAACAGTAGATAACACATAACAGTAGTTATGGCAATGATTGAGAATCTTAAGTCGGAGTCCGGTGTCTTTTCGTGTATTGGTGGGAAGGTAACCGCTTTTACACCAGCTGCTCATAATGTTATAGAGGGTGGGATAAAAGCTTCCGAGGCATGGTGTGATGGTTGGAAGCATTATGAAAATGCGGTCAGGACGCTGATAGTGCCGTCGGGTGTCAGGAGTTTTTCTGATAGGTTTCTTAGGGATTGGGCAGTGACTGATTTGTTTGTTCTTCCTGATACGCTTGAATCAATAGGCGATGAAAATACGGTGGGTTGTGTATTTGCAAATTGCTTTCTGCCTGAGGTTGTATTACCTGAATCGCTTAAGTTTATCGGTACTTTTGCTTTTGGTCATTCGTACATAAAGCGGCTTGTAATTCGTGAAACGGTTAAGTCTCCGTATCTAAGACAGTTTAAAGATGCTACAATAGAGCAGCTATATCTTCCGAAGACAACGTTGGAAAAATACAAGACAGGTATGGAAGACGGTTATGAGTTTTATCGTAATTTCTTTATTCATTGCAACTATAATATAATTGAATATTAAAGATTTGCGTAATGTCAGTAAAAACAGTATTCTTGTGTGTTATAATAGCGTTTTGTAGTCTTTGCTTTTCCTGTGGAGAAAGTGACAAAACACCCATGTCATCGGCTGAGAGGAATGTTTACAGGTCAGAATCCAAAGTAGGGAAGGAATCTTCACCACATTGTGTGACAGTTTACCGTTACGATGATTTCCCTTTAGCCACTGCCGAAACGTTGTGTAAGGAACTGAGGAAGACTTTTCCGGAAGTAAAATTATCTGATACAGTTCTGGAGTTACCGGCAAAATACTATCTGAAGGAACGAAACCGATACAGTGCCAGTGGACTTCTAAACGACTTGAAATCGCGTAGTAACTGTGATGCTGTTATCGGTCTGACAAACCGGATTATCTATCATGCTAATGAAATCTCATCTACTTACGGCATTATGGGTTTAAGCAGGATAGGTACACATAGCTGCGTTGTGTCTTCCCGAATACCTGCAAGCGGTAAGACTCATTCTATCGACAACTTTGTAAAACTCGCACTCCACGAACTCGGTCACGCCTATGGCCTTCCCCATTGTCCTGACCAGCATTGCTATATGGTCGATGCCGAACACAAGATGAAATTCCCTCATACCACAGGTCTCTGTACCTCGTGTCACTCCAAACTCAAAGCCGCCGGCTGGAAATTGAAATGAATTAGTCGATACGAATAAAGGTTAGATTGGGGAATTTGGAAAATTTAGTGTTAAATTTGCGGTATGGTTTTGAATTGGATTTGGATTGCGTTCTTTGCTGTGGCTTTTCTGATGGCTGTGGGCAAGACGCTGTGGGCCGGCGATCTGGAGATTTGGTCGGCTATTATCAACAGTTCGTTTGAGCAGGCAGCGTTTGCCTTCGAGATTTCGTTAGGGCTGACGGGCGTGCTGACACTGTGGATGGGCATCATGAAGATTGGCGAACGGGGCGGTGTCATCGAGTTTTTCGGACGACTTATCAGTCCTTTTTTCTCGCGTCTGTTTCCGGGTATTCCGAAGGGACATCCGGCAATGGGTGCTATCTTTATGAATATATCGGCCAACATGCTTGGTCTCGACAATGCAGCTACGCCGATGGGACTGCGTGCTATGCAGGAGATGCAGACTCTCAACCGGCAGAAAGATACTGCCACCGATGCCATGATAATGTTTCTTGTGCTCAATAGTTCGGGACTATGCTTAGTGCCGATAAGCATTATGATGTATCGCGCACAGGGAGGAGCCGCCAATCCTACCGACGTGTTTATTCCTATACTGATAGCTACGGCTGTAGCTACGTTGGTAGGTCTTGTGGCGCTGTGTATCAAACAGCATATACGCATCGACAGGGTGCTGTGTTCATGGCTTTTAGGTATAGCGGCAGCTGTAGCCGGAGTGGTATGGTTTTTCTCGACATTGCCGGCCGATAAAGTAGAACTGTATAGCACATTCGGTGCCAATGTGTTGCTGTTCGGCGTTATAATGGCCTTTATCTGTGCCGGAGTCAGGAAACGTATCAATGTCTATGACACCTTTATCGAAGGTGCTAAAGAGGGCTTCAAAACGGCTGTTATGATTATACCTTATCTCGTAGCGATACTTGTGGCCATAGGTATGTTTCGTGCTTCAGGAGCATTAGACACACTGACACACTGGGTCGAGGCCGGTGTAGGTGCTGTGGGCATCGACACACAGTGGGTAGGCGCACTGCCGACGATGCTTATGAAACCGTTAAGCGGTTCGGGCTCATGCGCTATGATGCTTGATGTGATGAAGGCTGAAGGAGCAGATGCTTTTGTAAGTCGTCTGGCAGCATGTGTGCGTGGCTCTACAGATACTACATTCTATATTTTAGCGGTATATTTCGGTTCGGTAGGTGTAATGAAGACACGCTACGCTGCCGGATATGCCCTGTTAGCCGACATATCCGGAGCTGTAGCGGCTGTAGTGACTGCATATTTCTTCTGGGGATAGTCAGACTGTTTATCTCACAAGCAACTGACGGCGCGGAGCGTGAACTACCGATGTATAGACTTCGAAGATAGCATTCAACAGAGCATCGCAAGCAGCGAAACTGTCGAGTGCCACAGTGGTATGTGCTGCCAAGAGGTCGGTATATGCATCGGTGACGTAGACATTGCAAACCGTGTCAACAATTTTGAGCAGTTCGGTCGAAGCTATCTGGGGTGTACCGCCTGTTGAGAGCTGTGCGTAGCATTGTAGCACATGTTCGAGCATACGGGCTGTCTCAGGGTCCTGTTCGTTAGCACGCACGAAAGCAGTGAAACTTGAACAGAGCGGATGAGCATAGCGGCGTGGTGGCTGTGGCGTGCTTTCTTCCACACCGGTAGCAGCGCGGCGCAGAGTGTCGAGAAATTCAAATACAGACTCGTCAGATATAATGTCACTGTAAGTAACGGGTTGGGTAAGATAGAGTCCGTCAAGCGATTTGACACGGCTCAGAGCTACATAGAGTTGGCCTGGCGCAAATATGTGACTGCTGAGGTCGAGCACTACAGAATCGTAAGTTTGTCCCTGACTCTTATGTATAGTGAAAGCGTATGCCAGACGCAACGGATACTGTACGGTGCGTTGTAGCAGATAATCGCGTTTCAGACGGTGTTTGGCACGGTCGTAACGCATCAGAAAACGTTCGCTCACCATCTCGTTCGGATGATTGGGAATACGTATTATGCTGCCGGTACGCTCAAGAGTGATATACATAATTCCGTCTTCTTCATCGTAGCGCACTACAGTGCCGAAATCACCGTTGACATAACCGGCACGACGGTTTGAAGTGCATATCATCACACGCGCACCTACTTTGAGTTCGAGATGAGACTCCATAGATGCCGGCACTTCGATAGGGATTATCGGTTCGGTAGTGGGAAGGTCTGTGTGTGATAGATTGACATAATTACTTCCCTTACTGTCAGGCCCGTCACTGCGGCGTATTCTGTAAAGAGCGTCAGCCACGAGTAGGTCTCCCGGCAATTCTTCAAGACGCATTGAATTGACCACACCGACCTGGGCATTTGAAGAGGCTATAATGATAGTATTCTCAGGTATATCGGTTGTGACGCGGCTGTTAAGACGTCCGATGAGGTCTATTTTTTCTTCAGGCGAAAGCGGACGCCGGAAGGCATCGAGCAATTCGACGTAGGCAAGGTCATTCTTCTGGCGGTATGATTTGGTCAGCTCGAAGAAGTGCAGATTGTGTATGTTATCCTGTATAACGTGACTGTGAAAGAAATGCACACCGCCGTATTCTTGCATCAGATAGGCCTCGGTAGCTATGTCGCTTACAACCGGCGGAAGCTGAAACAGGTCGCCCACAAGCACTATAGGCAGTCCGCCGAAGGGTTTGCTGTTGCGCCGGGCTTTCTGTAGGATACGGTGCATCATCTCGAGAGCATCGGCGCGTACCATCGATACTTCGTCGATTACTATCATTCGCACCCGCCACAGGCGCTGTGTGAAACGTTTGGGCAGAGGTCGTTCATCAAGATTGTCGGGTTGCTGGGCACCATCCTTTATATCATCGAGGGCACCGTAGAAGAAGGAATGAAATGTGACGCCATCCGCGTAGAGCGAGGCGGCGAGATTGGTAGGGGCAAGCACGCGGCATCCCTCAACCGACTTTTCAATCTGACGTATAAGATAGGTCTTACCGCAGCCTGCTTTGCCGTGTACGAAGGTTATGCCCTGCGGCCGGCTGCGTAGGTGGCGCAACACATCTTCCTGAGTGGCGCCTTTAGGTTCGATGTATTCCATGATGAGTGCAAAAATACACAAATTCTGTCAATCATGTATGTATTCTGCGAGGGTTTATGAGTCCATAGCATGAAGTAGTAGGAATAAGCGTCTATATTAGCGTTCTGACACAGCGATAACACAATGAATACATCATCATATCTTGATAAACCGGAGCCGCAGATTACCGAAGATATAGACGCTATAGTGGCTGAAAATCGGCTTCGGCTCGAAGCCGAGGCAGTTACTTTTGACCCGCTTACGGGTATCGGCGCGCCCGGAGAACGTTTTGACTGGCTTCTCAGACAGGAATTGTCCGATTCACCGGTTGATTGTCGTCTACCTGTGACAATGCTTCATGACACTGAATGGAGCTGTCTGTTTGCCTACTCCGATGTCGCTGCCTATAATGCTTCGGCTCAGGGACAAAAACGTCCTTGCAGTGCCGATGATTTCAACCGGCTGCGTCTGCGTCACGATTTCGCTTACTGGGCAGGAAGTGTGGCTATGATAAAGCCTAAAGGTGGCGGAGCCGACATCCCGTTCAGGCTTAACCGTCCGCAGCGATTATTAGTAGAGCGTCTCGAAGCCATGCGTACTACAAATCGCCCCATACGTCTGCTTTTGCTGAAAGCACGTCAGTGGGGCGGAAGCACCTGTATTCAGTTGTATATGGCGTGGCTTCAGCTTACGCAGGCCGTAGGTCTGAACTCACTAATCATAGCTCATCAGTCAGCTGCCACTGACGAAATACGCGACATGTTTGACCGTATGATAGAGGCATATCCCGGCGAGCTTCTGGAGTCGGGACAAGAAAAGTCAGTCTGTAAGGGTAGCACAAAACGTACAGCACGTACACCGCGTCGTCTTACCGCCGTAGGCCGTTCGCGTTCGGCGGTGCGTCTTGAAGCACGCGACTGCAAGATAAAGGTAGGTACGGCCGAACGGCCCGATTCATGTCGCGGAGGCGACTATAACCTTGTACATCTGTCGGAAGTAGGTATGTGGAAGAAAACACTCGGCAAGAAGCCGGAGGATATAGTGCGCTCAGCCTGTTCGGGTGTACTGTTCAGACCGTTGACCATGATTGTACTCGAATCTACAGCTAACGGTACAGGCAATTTCTTTCACCGTGAGTATCTTGCGGCTGCTTCGGGAGACAGTCAGTTTAAAGCACTGTTTGTAAGCTGGTATCAGATAGAGCAGTATGCCTTGCCGCTCACTGAGACTGAGGAGCGTGCATTAGCCGGTAAGTTGCTTGAACTGCGCAGTCAGGATTATGCTCCTGACAGCCGGAGACAACCGGGACGCTATCTGTGGTGGCTGTGGCAACGCGGAGCTACGTTACAGTCTATAAGCTGGTATATAGCCGAACGTAGCAAGTATAGTGACCATGCTCAGATGGCAGCTGAATATCCTACTGATGATGTGGAAGCATTCGTTCATTCCGGCGCACGTGTGTTTGACCGCTATAAAGTGGAAGCTATGCGGTCTGCCTGTCGTTTGCCGTCGGCTATAGGTGAGGTTGAGGGAGCCGCACCTTGGGGTGCCAAAGCGCTTGAAGGTGTACACTTCACAGCTACTCCTGCGGGAACGTTACACGTATGGGCTATGCCGGAATATGACGGAGTCAGACATCGTTATCTGGCGGTGGTGGATATAGGCGGACGTTCTGCTAAAGCCGACTGGAGCGTAGTGGCTGTATTCGACCGTCTGCCGCTTACCGAAGGACACGGACCTGAGATTGTAGCTCAATGGCGCGGACATTGTGACATAGATCTTTTGGCATGGAAAGCGGCTCAGATAGCTCTGTGGTATGATGAAGCTCTATTAGTTATAGAAAGCAATACACTTGAAACACGCGATTCTGAACGTTGGGTAGAAGGCGATCAGGCAGGCTTTATACTCAATCAAATACGAAGCTGTTACGCCAATCTGTATGCACGTTCGGGAAGTCCTGAGGATATACGCGAAGGGACACCGGTGCGTTACGGCTTTCACACCAACTCTAATACAAAACCGATGATTATATCGGGTCTTATATGTGCCATACGCGAGCGTCTGTATGTGGAACGTTGCGAAGCCTGTCTTGAGGAATATCTTACGTACGAACGTCGGCCTAACGGCAGTTATGGAGCGTTGCCCTCAACACACGACGATATGCTCATGACACGTGCTATCGGACTTCACATAAGTCGCCATGAGATGCCTCTGCCCGAACTGCCTGTCGCTCATGTACGGCGGCGAGACGACGTACATGGCCATGTCACGGCTGCTTTCTTCGGATAGTGAGAGGTCAGAAATATTTTGTCAGAGCGAGATTGACACGGTTTTCACGGCATTTCCAATGTTCTTTTATCACATTGGTCAGTCCGAAATCTCCTTCTATTCCTATAGCCCA
>CAMWVA010000156.1 GCA_947177575.1 uncultured Porphyromonadaceae bacterium
GAAATAATCTATCAATACCTCTTGAAAATGGAAGCTATTTGTGGGTAAAGGTTAGAGAACAACACAAGTCTTTTTCAATTCGGTTTTTAGCGACAAAATCAGGAAAAATAAATGTTATATGCTCTCAGTTTCATAAAAAATATTCAATACGTTGAGGCATTGCTGCCAATATAATCGGAACTCCTCCTGATAATCAGTAAACGTACTATAAACAAGTGCTCCCTGATTTGTACCTGCATGATTAAGGTCATTACGACGATTTGTAAGACTTTTAAAAGGATCTGTTATATCATTAAAAAATAAAGGTTTATTATTTAATAACTCGTTTGCTACAACAGAGGACATCCATGGCTCTCCTGAAAAAGAATAATTTTGCCCATCAAATGCTTTATTAGCACACATTATTCCATTCAAAGCTTCTCTAATCTTATAAGTAGTATTTCTACCTATTATCATCCGCTCCTCAATAAAGCGAGTTCTAAGATTTAGATCCAAAAGGATATCATAAGCTGTAGATATAAGATATTCTTTAGCCATAGTATAGGCTTGCTGTATCATATTATGGTCTATAGCCCATTTTATTGCTGCTTCAATATTTTCATATCTATCGGCAGGCTCAAATCCATAAGTCAAAAGCTGTTCGTATATCTTCAACATTAAAGTTCGTTGAGCTTCATTAGTAGATGGGTTATTACAGAATTGTTCAATTCCAGTAGCCAATACTGCCATATACTCACCTCGGCATATATCGTCTATACGGCTCGTTTGAATATAAAAGTCCAAATTCTTTAAAGCTGTTGAAATAGCATTTCTTGTAGCATCAAGATTCTCTACACCAGTATTATAAAGAATACTTGAAAAAGCTCTCATCACTCCGAAATCACGAAAACTTGCGGCCGCAGTATTAATCTCCTGAAGACGAACTATATTAGTAAGATCAACTATTGGAACATCAAGTCTTTCTTCAGGCATTTTTTGTACTTCAGAGAAGCTTCCAAGAGATTCAAATGCACCATAATAAACTCCTTTTACTTTACTATGTTTCAGAAACCGCGCATAATTGAATAATGCTGTAGTAAACATCGGTATGGTTCGGAACGCATGAGTAACATCAAAATATATATCATCTTCAAGTTGTATCTTATCGAAAATACATTTGAAAATCTGCCACAGATCAGGCTCACTAAACCCGGTTTGTATAATATAATTATCCTCTTCCGGATTAATTTCAGGATTAATCTGACACTGTAAACCGGCAATATTCTTAAGTGTTGTTCTAAGACCATTCCTATCATTATGGTCTATCCAGTTCTTAGCATTAGATTGTTCAGTCCTGAAAATCATAATACAGTCATCACTACCCCACTCTCTACATAGTTCAGTTACAAGAGCTTCCTGTACAAATTGTGTACGATACTCTGTAATCCTACGTTTTTCTGGCCCCCATACATAATATACTGGAAAATAAACATTAGTCCCAAGAAAGGATATAAATACTTTACGTGCCATTACACTGCTTCTTTTTTAGGTTTGTACCACTGTTTATAAATCTCGCTGAGCGTCTTATTATCCAGAGGCTGTCCGTCATTCATCACATACTGGGCAGCCTTGATTAGACTCTTGATATTCTCTGCCTTATCACGTACAAAGTTATAAGACCTGCCATTGAAATCAATCACTATCTGATTTACAGGAGTCTTCATACCTGAAGGTTCAACACAATACCATTGTCTGTAAACTTCTGTAAGCTGTCTGTTATCCAAATCTTTGCCTTCATTAAGAACCCATTTAAGAGCCTCAGTCAGATCATCGATGCCATGTATCTGCGAACCGACAAAGATAAACTCCTTACCATCAACAACGATTTTTTCTTCAGTTTCCGGCTTCTTATTATCAAGACTCAGTTTTGTATACTCCGGATAAGGCTCATCCACACATTCTATTGAAGAATCTTTATAAAAAGCCTCAAGTACAGAATTTCGATGAAAATTCTTTCCATTATACAGCCTCCAGCTAATATAATTGGTTATATCCTGAATATTATTCTGCATACGACGAAGCCTGAATTTACCGATACCCTTGATATCCAGAGTTTCTTTAAAGATATACTTCACGGCAGCAGCCACAATAGCAAGATTTGCAATATATCCAAGTATGTTACATAACCAGCAGAAAACTCTCCAACCGGATTCCCACCATACCTCAGTAGGAAAGACCCACCACCCTATCAGTATACATAAGCCAATGAAGAAACAGCCTACAATACCTGTAATCCACAAAATTTTTTTAATTTTCATTGAGTAGCTTTAGTTAAAGAGTCATCAATTCATAACATTTCATCTAAAGTTATCTCAGCTATAAGCAAGCCAGTCACGACTTCAGACGACATTAAGCTAACAGACACTGCAAATTTATAATAAAAGCTTGGCTTTCACAAATCTTCCAATAAGATTTTATACAGCTCTCCGTCAATCAGTCACGGAAGATAATTGTTCTCCTACACGGATATTTATAGTTATAATTAAAGCTTACTTCTACACAGCTATGAGGCAGCACAAATTCCTCTATATCTATTCTACCTTTCTGAGTGTAACTCGGACTATAATCATTGTCATCTTCATCCTCTTCCTCATCTTCCGACCACCCACCTATGATACACATACTTCTGACCGGTATTTCCTTACCAAAAACCCTAATCGTATCCGGCACTATCAGTCTTCCTTTAAGACCTTCACCTACTCTTATAAGCTCCGCATAGTCTCTCTTGGCATAATAGAAAAAAGCCATATTAGAGTACACGACATCATATCTTTCCTCTATGAAATAACATGCTTTAGCTTCCTCTTCTTCTAAAGTAGTAGGCTTTCCAAACATATAATCATAATCGCACAGATGTATCTCTAAAGGCTCCTCATCACTCAATATATGTTCTTCCAGGTCAGTAGTGCTCACAACCGGACATATATACCCGGGCTTATAAAAGATAACTTGTTTCAGAGAAGGAAAAATCTTATCTTTAGCACGAATACACAGACTACAATTATATGGTACCAAAAGCTTCTCTACAAACGACATCACAGGATGAAACTCATCTATATGTACCTCCCTGACATCTGTAATATTAGAATCATCTTCTTCTGTGTACATATCGTCATCCAGTATTACTGACGGCAAAACTATCGTTTTCTCATCCAGACTAACGCTCCTGTAATGTGAAGGCTCGGGATTAAGGCCTGAAATACAACTGTAATTTCTACTTGTATAGTCATAATTAAATTTACGGCTCCGAGACAGGCTATAATTCTCATTCTCAGACCTGAGGTATATTACACTTCCGGGATACATATCATCACCTGGTGCTATCATTTCTCTAAGCATCTCCATAAGTTCATCGAAACTATCGAAACCAAGATTATCTCTCCAGTTATAGTCCGCACTGTAATCCACCCATCTGGTGTCAAGAAGTCCGTCAGCAGTCTCGATAGTATCTTTAAAAAGAGGCACACAGTAATCACGAATCATATCATCGGTCAGAGGCTCTGACGGTACTGTACACAAGTATCTTCTATACACTACCGCCGTAGCTTTCAATGCATTGAGAAGTGTCTGTTTAATTTCCACAACTGCCGGAGTGTCTCCTGACTCCTCCGTAAATAACTTCGGAGGCATTCCGAAAAAGTTAGCTTCCTGAAGGTTATCTTCAAAAAGTATAGTCGTATCTTCTGTCTCATCTATACCGGTAAACTCTATAGACTTATAAAACAGAATATAAGTATTCAATTTTATATACGGAAAACCAATCTGGAACAGAATATAATCAAGAATTCTGCATACCTGCTTTATTTTGTATTCCAGACTTATGAATGTCTCATAATCAGCTCCCAAATAAGCCGGCTTATGGATTCCTATATTACATGCATCTCTGACACCATAGATAACATCTCTTTGGTCTTCTTCATCCTCCTCTTTCTCAATGCCTTTCCTTGTATTAACTATGACGAGAGAAACAGACCGTCCGTCGTCACCGCCAAAAGCAAAGATATTGTCGTATGGATGCAGTGTGAACACGTCTTCCCTACCCTCTTTATCAAACAGTACCTCAAAGGCTTTAGGATCGGCAGCATCCGTACACTGATTATAATCGGTTACAAGTCTTGAGAACTTCTCACGCCATCTAAATTCTTTGTTTTTATCTAAAGCCTGAGCAAGCAAAGCCGTCTCACCCCTCAGACAGCCTGCATGATTCTCAAAACCGAAATATCTGATTATCTTTTCAGCCATTACCCTGTTGAGCGTTTCCGTAAAGTAGGCGATAAGTAACCCGATGTGGCGCTTTCGTGCTTCAGTTTTAGCTGTTCTGTACTCTTCTAAAAGTTGACGTACAGCAATATAAGGTTCGAGTCCTTTAGAGAGCCATTCGCGCGCGTGCTGCATTGCCGCTGCAGTCTGTGATGGAGCAAGATATTTTTTAGGGATAATATCCATAAGTAGAATTCAGGAGTTAATGAACAGATCGTCGGTAAGCCGTCGCAACATAGACGGCGTAAGTTCTATATATTTATCCGAATGACAGATTCTTTCGTAAGCAATCGCAGTAGCTTTCAGAGCATTAGTCACCATACGCTTAACTTCCCTCATTGCCGGGAAATCGTAGTAAAGTTCGTTAATCATATCTGTCGATGACACAATACAATAATCATACCTATCATCAGAAGCCACGATGACACTGACTCCCTGCCATGCTTCGACATCGTTATGATCATCAACATTCAGCAGCTTTACATTCTGATTATAAAACATAACTGTTAGCTTGGTTCTTACGTATGGAAACCCTATCTGAAGAAGGATGTACTCAAAAATCTGTCTGACCAGTTTTATCTTATATACAGGACTTGTAAATTGGCCTCCTTCTGTATAATACTTAGGCGGTTCATCTGATAAGACATTTTCATCAACGATGACATCTTCATTACAACCGTCGGCTATAACAAATGTATAGCTTCTCCTATCATTATCACTATATGCAAAGATTTTTTCCTCAGAATTAATCACAAATGTCCGCTCTAAGGTGTCCTCTTCAAAAATTTCTTTAGCCATTTCCGTATTGACAGCCTCCCGATCCTGCTGAAAGTCTGTCACACATTGTGAGAAACTCCTGTGCCACTCCGGCATCCGGTCAGGATAAATTGCTCCGGCAAAATATAACATTCCGCCTTTAACAAACTGAAGCTGGGGAACATAGTCAATACCGAACCGGCTTGCACATCCATCAGATAGTTCGAGGTAGCTTGTCTCTATAAAAGTCGCCATCAGATAACCGAGATGCCGCTTCTGTGCATCGCTTTTCGCTTCCTTATAAACGTCAAAAATCTGACGTGCTGCTTCAAGCGGCTCAAGACCTTTTGACAACCAGCTACGTACATGTTGCAGGGCTGCGACCGTCTGTGACGGTCGCAAATACTTTTTGGGTATTGTGTTCATAAATTAAATCAGAGGTATGCTGATGCTCCGAATCCCATACTGTCCTTTTTCTTTTCTTCCGATAAGGGGAAAAGTTCGTTAAGCGAAGGCACATCCTCAGCCTCGATTACATCAGATGCCATTCCGTACTCGTCACTGCCGTTCTCACTATCCGTATCCGATGACTGCATACGCATACACATATTTGGAAGAATATAATTGTCTACCACAGTTATGGCTAATCGGGCGTTGCCGAAGTTTTTCACCGCCATCGCTTCCGAAAGAAGATTACTCAGCTTCACAAGAGCCGCTTCCGAAAGCACGAAATCATAAACCGCAAGTCTGTTTATTGTGATTTCGATAAGCTGCTCATAAGTGAAATCCTTAAAGTTCAGTTTCAAAGGGAAGCGTGACGACAGACCGGAATTTGATTCTATAAAGCGTTTCATCTCTTTTCCGTATCCGGCACCGATTACAATCACATCTGACTCAGGGTCACTCAACACAGGCATCAGAGTGTCGATAACCTTAAATCCGAAATCGCGCTGATCTATTCCGTCAGCACATTCCGCCAGAGCATAGATCTCATCGATAAAGAGCACTCCCCCCTTGGCCATTTTAATCGCTTCAGAAGTGCGTTCCTCCGAAGTACCTATATAACGTCCCACTAACGACCCTCGGCTGTGTTCCATAAACTTATACTCCTTGATAATATCCTCTTCATAATAGATTCGGGCCAACAGACGGGCCACGGTAGTCTTACCCGTACCCGGATTACCTATAAGAAGCGTATGCATCAGACGCGGCGGCACATTGCGTCCCGCTTTCTTACGGCGCTCCATCACCTTATAAAAGGCCAACTGACGTTTCACAGCTTCCTTGACTTCTTCAAGTCCCGTCATAGTCATTAGCTCCTCCAAGGCTCCGGGTCGGAACCCTTGTGCTACTGCCTTTCTATAAGCAATCTCTTCCTCAGACAGCTTGTTGTCATCGTCAGAAGGAGTCGATTTCTTATAATATTTAGGAAGTTCCCCAATAGACTTATCCTTAACAAGGATTCGTTCGAGTTCATCAACAAGAAACTCTACATCCTCAATAGGAGGCATAGTAGGTCTCTTCTCAGCAATCTGAAAAGAGAAATTACTTTTGGACATGTATTTTTAGGAATAATATTTCACTAATTCTGATTAAATGTGAATATGCGACTCTGAATTTTTAGAATTATTCAAGATTAATATAATACAGCTTTGATTTATTCCTTACTTCTTTATTGCTTAACACCGACGCCTAACGCTGTAAGCGTACGGTGCGAATCCTGTGCAACGATTATTTCCGCAAAATTACAACTTCTCCTTCTACCCGCCAAATAAATTTTAACCTTTTTTCATCTTTATTTTCCTTCCTCAAATTACTCTAACAGAATTTGAGAGAACAACAGAGAAAAGCATGGTTTGTCGAAAGGTGTAGATGGCATCTTAAGCCTTATCCTAACAGAATTTGAGAGAACAACAGAGAAAGGCATGGTTTGTCGAAAGGTGTAGATGGCATCTTAATCCTTATCCTAACAGAATTTAAGTAAAGACCTGAAATAAGTCCTCACTTATTTCTATCTCGTTAAAGTCCATATTCAAACATATAGACTTTCTCGAAAATATAGAAGTTAAAATTTATCTTCTTATTTAATAT
>CAMWVA010000157.1 GCA_947177575.1 uncultured Porphyromonadaceae bacterium
TCTCCACCCTCCGCCCTTCACCCTCCTCTCTTCACTCTCTGCTCTCCGCTCTCCTCAGTGCCTCCTGGTTCTGTGTGCGAGCTTCAGCTCGCTTCTCATTATTCTGAATTATGCCTCCCATCTTCCTTATAGGCTATATGGGCTGCGGCAAGACCACTCTCGGCCGCGCTCTCGCCTTGGCCACAGGCCGCTCTTTTTATGATCTCGATTTCTATATCGAACAGCGTTTCCGCTCTTCGGTAAGCCGCCTCTTTGAGCAGCGTGGCGAAGATGGCTTCCGTCAGCTTGAGAAAGCCATGCTGCGTGAGGTCGGCGAGTTTGATGACACCGTTATCTCCTGCGGAGGTGGTACGCCATGTTTCTTTGATAATATGGACTACATGCTTGCACGCGGACAGGTAGTATGGCTCCAAGCTACCCCCGAACGTCTGTGCGAACGCCTTTCAGTGAGCCGTAACCGCCGCCCTTTACTCAGCCAGTTGTCTGACAGCGAGCTGCTCGATTTCATTGAACGCGGCCTCGAAGCACGCCGTCCTCATTACGAAAGAGCTTCTGCTGTGTTTGACAGCACACAACTCGAGAACCGCCGCCAGATTTCAGATAGTGTAAAACGTTTCCTATCAGTTATTGATACCGGAGATACAGACTGATTCCCTTAGCACCTTATTAGATAAGATAAAACTCTTTTCAGGCTTTTTTAAGCTAAAAGTTGGCCGGATTGATTTTTTTTGGTAATTTCGCTTCGCCGGGTAAAGTATAATTCGTACCCGTGTCTATGACCTTATAACAGCCACGAATCATGACCAACGACAATTCATGCGACCAGCTTCAGCCACAGATGGCTCTGGCGGATATTCCTGTCGGCGATGCCGGCATTACTATCGCTCTTATTGGTAATTATCCTGATACTGATGAGACACGTATGCTACTTACTCCGGAGGCCTGCGGTCTGCTGACCTCGGCGGGCATAAAGGTTTATATGGAGACAGGAGCCGGTGTAGATGTCAGCTTTACTGATGATAATTATGCTGAATACGGTGTTAAAATCGTTACACGTGATGAAGCTCTGAAGCTGCCGATAGTTCTGTCGTATGCTCCGCTGCGTGTGGAGGATATACGTAAGATGACCACAGGTGCTACTTTGCTGTGTATGATGGCTTCGGAACTATTTGATGTCGAAGTTATAAAGTGTCTGCTTGAGTGTCAGATAACACTCGGCTGTTTCGATAATATGCTCAGTCATAACGATGAACCGGTCTTTGCCAATATAATTGACGAAATCAACGGTCGTGCCGCAGTCATGTATGCTCAGGACTTCTTATCCTTTACCGGTGGAGGCAAGGGTGTGCTTTTAGCCGGTGGTATCGGTATCAATCCTTGTGAAGTACTGCTGATAGGTGAAGGTAATGATGTCTGTGCCGCTGCTAAAGCTGCAAGAGCCGCTGGTGCATACGTTACGATTATGAATAATGATATATCTGCTCTTCAGCTGGCTAAGGAAATGTGCGGTGAAACTGTCAATTGTCTCGCGATACATCCCAAAGTGCTTTATAATAAGGTGAAATCGGCTGATGTCATTTTCATGGCTCCGTGTACACGTCCTTTCGAATTTCCCAAACATCTGTCGGTAGCGCTTAAGGATTCGGCTTTTGTGCTTAATTTCGAGGAAACTCAGCCTTCTATCTCTGTGCCTCGCACAGTTGCTATGGCTGTATCGAATGTGCTCGTCAATTTCTTTGATGAGATGTCGCTTAAGGGTGGCATAGATTCTATGCTTGCCACTACGCCCGGGATGCAGTACGGTATAGTCACCTATCGTGGTAAACTGGTCGACAAACTCATAGGTTCATATACTGCTCTGCCCAGCATTGACATAACGATGATGCTGTCGGCTTCCAACTGATGTGCTGCTGCATGTAGTGCCTTCAGTGAGATGGGGTGGTCCTCAGCGGTATGCCCTCGATATATGCCGTTATTACGCCGGTACGGCGGGTTGGCGTGTCGAGGCGGTTACGTGTGATGCCCTTGCGGTTGATACTTTGTTCAGACAGGCTGATATAACTTTGCATCATGCGCCTTTGGGTGGACTGACTGATTTCTCTACTCCTGTCATACTCGGCCGTATAATGGCTGATATGCCTCAGGGCGAACCGAATATTGTACATGTACATCGTTACCGCGATGCTTTTGCGGCCCTTGTGGGGCGTCATATCTCACACCGCCATGATGTGCGTGTGATAATGACACGCCATACTGTTGAACGGGCACGTGATTCGTTGCTCTACCGCTCTATATATCCTCGTCTGGACGCTCAGATTTTTGTGTCGCAGGCCGCTTTGGAACGATTCATGGCCACATGGCGTCACAAACGGCATCCCATACCTCTCGAACGTCTGCATGTGATTCATAATTCTCTTTTTCTTAATGATGATTTCCGGCCTGTGCCTCCTCCTTCGCGCGGACCGGTCATTGCCATGTATCATGGGCGCCTCACTCCCGGTAAGGGACTTGAGACGCTCATTGATGCTATGGTACTGCTGCGTGACACCAGTCTAAGACTGCGTATCGTAGGTTCGGGCCCACCGGATTTCGTTGATGAATTACGTCGTCGGGCCCTCACACGCGGTGTTAATGACAAAATCGACTGGCACCGCCACACCCCCGACCCTATGCCGCTGATAGCTGAGTCACACTTCGGGGTGCTTCCATCGTTGCGCCGTGAGGGCTGTGGTCTGGCTAATATCGAATACATGGCTAACGGTCGCCCGCAGATTTCTACCGCCAACGGTGCTCAGGGAGAATATCTCGCCAATGGTTTCGACGCACTCCTTATCCCTGTCGCCGACACGCAGGCCTTAGCCGGCGCTATGCGCACCCTGGCTACCGACTCAGCTCTACGCGACCGCATGGGCCGCACCGCCCGCGCCACCTACGACAGCCGCCTCGCGTGGCCCCTTTTCGCCGAAGCCCTCCGCCACGCCTATACTCCGCCCCGCTAAGTCGTATAAGTCTTATAATTTGTATAAGTCGTATAAATCCTATAATTCTTATAAGTCGTATAAGCTTATCCAGCCCCAGCGTGCCTGCTTGTCGTGCCTCCAGCGTGCCTCCTGGTTCTGTGCGCGAGCTTCAGCTCGCCTGTCCTCTCGCCTGTCCCCTCGTCACTCAGCCTCTGGCGTGCCACTCAGCCTCAGTGTGCGTCCAGCCAGTTAGTAGCCACTCCACATGAAGCAGTCAGCCTTACCCGTCCTTCGTAAGCCTTCTCCATACCTCTGACCACCAGCTCCTGCATCTCGGCGAGCTCTTCAGGCACCACGTCGAAATTAAGCTCATCATGCACCTGCATTATCATACGTGAGCGTAGTCCCCGGCGTCTCATCTCATCAGCGATATCAACCATAGCCCGCTTGATAATGTCGGCTGCCGACCCCTGTATCGGAGCATTGATAGCATTCCGTTCGGCATATCCACGCACAGTCTGATTACGGCTGTTGATGTCCGGCAGACGGCGCTTGCGCCCTATGCGTGTTGATACGTAGCCTTGTTTGCGAGCTGTCTCTATTGACTCCTGCATGTATCTGTGTACAGTCGGGAAAGTAGCGAAATAATTATCAATAAGCTCCTTTGCCTCACCGCGCGGTATAGCTAATCGTGATGACAATCCGAAGGCAGATATACCGTATAATATACCGAAATTAGCTGTCTTGGCATGTCGCCGCTGGTCAGCCGTTACCTCCTCGGGAGTAGTATGATATATTTTAGCAGCGGTTATAGCGTGTATATCCTTGTTGTTAGCAAAAGCATCGAGCATAATGGCATCGTTGGCAAAGTCAGCCACTAAACGCAGTTCTATCTGTGAATAATCGGCTGACAGAAACAGATGTCCTTCGTCAGCTATGAAAGCCCGGCGTATCTCGCGTCCTTCACCGTCACGAACAGGTATGTTTTGGAGATTCGGGTTTGATGAGGAAATGCGTCCTGTAGCAGTTACGGTCTGATTGTAGTTGGTATGTACTTTACCGGTAGCGGGATTTATATTCTGAGGCAGTGCAGTCAGATAGGTGGTAAGGAGTTTTTTAAGCTGTCGCCATTCGAGTATGAGAGAGACTATGGGGTGTTTGTGCGCAACACCTTCAAGTATATCCTCACTGGTGCTGTATTGACCTGTTTTTGTCTTTTTTGCCTTGGCGTCGAGCTGTAGTTTATCGAAAAGTATCTCACCTACCTTTGCTGGAGAACCCACATTGAAAACTTCGCCGGCAAGAGCGTGGATGTCCTGTTCAAGGGCTTCGATACGCCGCTCCATATCGCCGGCAGCTTCATCGAGAGCTGTGACATCGATACGCACACCGGTCAGTTCCATTTCAGCTAATACACGTGAGAGGGGGAGTTCCATGCCATGCAGTAGCTCATTCATACCTTCGGCTTCGACATCAGTTTGCAGCGGTTCGCGCAGACGCAAAGTAAGATCGGCTATCTCACAAGCCCACGATGTTATGTGGTCGGTAGTTATAAGACTGTACAGTAGTCCCTTGCTGCCGCGAGGCGCTTTGAGGTCAGGCGCTGGAACAGCTGGTATATCATGCTTCAGATATATAGCCGACAGGTTTCCTATTCCATGACGCATTTCGGGCTGTAGCAGATAGTGAGCCAATGACACATCATAATAATTGGATAATGCTTCGGCCTTGTCGGTACGGGCACGTGCCGCAAGTACATAATCACGTTTAGCTTGCGTCGTAACCTTTTCTATATCAGAGCGTGCCATCAGGTCAAGGACCCAGGCTTGCCCAAGTCTGAATTCCGAAGGTATGTAGGCGGCGTGACCTTCATCCCATGCCACAGCAGTACCGATCCAGTTGGCTGTCATGTCGTTTTCACCGTCGGCTAACAGCACTATTGAGCATCTCTTAAGTGTTGAGAGTTCGGCTGAGAGACGGTCAAGTTCCTCCTGTGTGGTCACAGCACGGTAATCAAGACCGATATGCTCTGTCTCTACAAGTAGCTCTGATGTGGCTTCACGACCGCGACCTCCATCGAGCTCTTCATCGCTGAAAAGACTCATGCCGCCGGACTGTGCCTGGCGCACAGGAGCAGACATTTTACCTTCGGCTTCGTCAAGCCGGCGTTCCACACGCTGACGCAGTTGATTGAACTCCATATCCTTGAATATGGCCCACAGTTTTTCGCGCTCAGGCTTCCCTAAACGTAGCTCCTCCGGGTCTATTTCCACAGGTACGTCAGTTATGATGGTAGCCAGATAACGTGAATCACGTATCTGCTGTGCGTTTTCTTCTATTTTCTTTTTAAGTGCTCCTTTCAGTGTATCAGTTGAAGCAAGCAGGTGTTCCACATCGCCGTATTCCTGTATCAGCTTGACAGCAGTCTTCTCTCCTACTCCTGGACAGCCGGGTATATTGTCTATCTTGTCACCCATAAGCGCAAGTAGGTCAATAACCTGTTCCGGACGTTTAAGCCCGTATTTACGGCATATCTCTTCTTCACCGCGTATCTCGAAGTCTTGTCCGCGATAGGAGGGTTTATATTGCAACACATTAGGCCCTACTAACTGACCGAAATCTTTGTCCGGAGTCATCATGTAGGTGGTGAACCCTTCGGCCGCCGCCCGCTTTGCGAGTGTGCCTATCACATCATCGGCTTCGTAACCTTCCACTTCCACCAGACGTATGCCGTAAGCGTGTATTATCTCTTTGATTATAGGTATAGCGAGAGTGATGTCTTCCGGCTGTGCCTCACGTTCGCTTTTATAGGCTTCGTAGGCTTCGTTGCGGAATGTCGGACCGGGCGGGTCGAAGCATACCGCTATATGTGTGGGCCTTTCTTTGCGCAACACTTCTTCAAGGGTGTTGACAAATCCGAATATCGCCGACGTGTTGAAGCCGTCGCGCCGCTTGCGCGGAGCGTTGATTAGGGCATAGTAAGCTCTGTATATCAATGCAAAGGCATCGAGCAGGAATAGTCGTCTCTCGTTCATACTTTTTATTTGTTTGCGCTAATTTAACAATTTCCTACGGCTTAAATATAAGAAACACCGAATTATTTATTAATTTTGCCCCCATATTTGACGTATGAATACCCTTGACCTCGTACAGCGACGCCTCGAACCGGAATTGCGGGAGATGAATCAGATCATCGCCCGCTCGCTGGCTACACCCAACCGGCTGATGAATCATATCGTGACCACTTATCTGCAGACCAAAGGTAAGCAGATACGGCCTATTGTGGTGTTACTGAGTGCCAAGCTTTTCGGTGAGGTCAATGACCATGTGCTTCATGCCGGCGCAGCTCTTGAAATGCTGCATAATGCCTCGCTTATACACGACGATATAGTTGATGAGACTAAGACTCGCCGTTCGATGCCAACCATCAATGCGGTCTGGGATAACCATATCGCTGTGCTTGTAGGTGACTTCTTTGTGTCGAATGCTCTGGCTGCCGGTATTCGCACTGGTAACATATCCATAATAGCTGCTCTGTCTGACTTAGGTCGCGAACTGTCGTTAGGTGAAATCGACCAGATATGCAATGTGCGTGACCATCTCCTCGACGAACCCAGCTACTTCAACATGATACGTCAGAAAACAGCCTCACTGTTCATGAATTGCGTCAAAATGGGTGCTGAAGCTGTCGGCGCTCTTCCGGCTGATTACGCACCTATGGTGCGATATGCCGAGTTGTTGGGCCTATGTTTCCAAATAAAAGATGATGTGTTCGATTATTTTGAAAGTCGCCGTATCGGCAAACCCACCGGCAATGACCTCCGCGAAGGCAAAGTAACCCTCCCCCTCCTCTACGCCCTTGCCAACGGCCCATCCGATGAAGCCACTCACCTAAAAGCTCTTCTCAGACGCGGAGACCTCACCGACGACGAAATATCCCTCATGATAGACTTTGCCAAAGCCAACGGCGGCATCGAATACGCCTTCGACACCATGCACTCCCTTCAGTCCCAAGCCGACACCCTCATCGCCCCTTTCCCCGACAGCCGCTGGAAAGACTCCTTCCGCGACATCTTCGACTTCATCATCGCCCGCGACCGCTGACCTCCCTCCCTCCACCCTCACTC
>CAMWVA010000158.1 GCA_947177575.1 uncultured Porphyromonadaceae bacterium
TTTATCACTAATTTAGGCTTAGTACCGAAGAAAGCAGGTTCCCAAAGAACAAGATCCGCCATTTTACCGGGAGCAATTGAACCGAGTACGTCTGAAATACCATAAGTTATGGCAGGATTCAGAGTAATCTGAGCAAGATAACGAAGAACACGGAAGTTATCATTATTATCAGAATCTTCCATAAGTTTTCCGCGCTGAGACTTCATATAAGATGCCATTTGGAAAGTGCGCATAAACGACTCACCGACACGGCCCATAGCCTGTGAGTCAGACGATACCATTGAAATGATACCTAAATCATGGAATACGTTTTCTGCAGCCTGGGTCTCAGGACGTACACGACTTTCTGCGAATGCTACATCAGAAGGTATGTGTGGGTTCAGATTATGACAAACCATAATCATGTCAAACAACTCAGCCTGTGAGTTGATACCGAAAGGAAGTGTAGGATTGGTAGACGAAGGTAAAACATTCATCATAGAGGCAACCTTAAGCAGGTCAGGAGCATGACCACCGCCGGCACCTTCTGTATGATAAGTATGTATAGTACGTCCATCTATAGCTGCAATTGTATCTTCAACATAGCCACTTTCGTTAAGAGTGTCAGTATGAATACAGACCTGTACGTCATACTTATCAGCAATCTTCATACAACTACGTATAGCACCTGGAGTTGTACCCCAATCCTCATGAAGTTTAAATCCACATGCACCCGCCTCTATCTGTTCGTTAAGTGACATAGGTGAGGAATTGTTACCTTTACCAAGTAGTCCTATATTAATAGGCAATCCCTCGATGGACTGTAACATTCGGTGAATATTCCAAGGCCCAGAAGTAATAGTAGTGCCATTAGTACCATCTGTAGGACCAATACCACCACCTATAAGAGTAGTTATACCGTTACTAAGACAGTTATAGGCTTGCTGAGGTGATACCATGTGTACGTGGCCATCAATACCAGCAGCAGTAAGGATAAGATGTTCACCTGAGATAGCATCTGTTGAAGCACCGGTAGCGAGACCGGGTGTCACACCTTTCATTATATTGGGGTTACCAGCTTTACCTACACCTACAATTTTGCCATCTTTAATACCTACGTCTCCTTTAACTACACCCAAAATCGGATCAAGAATAGTGACATTGGTAATAACAAGGTCGAGACTACCTCCAGATGAAGTACAGGTATTATCCAATCCCATACCGTCGCGAAGTGTCTTACCGCCTCCGTATACTACTTCGTCCCCATAGTATACACGCAGGTCTTTTTCTATTTCTACATACAAGTCGGTATTACCTAAACGAATTTTATCGCCTACAGTAGGACCGAACAGCATGTTATTCTCTTGTCTTGATATAGTTGCCATGTAGATATCAGTCTTTAGGATGGTTGATTTCAGTTTCGGTATACTCACCTTCTGCCTCTTCCTGAGTTACACATTTGTAACCATATTCTTTCATACGACGGAAGGCTTCAATACGTTTGGGATAATAAGTGGGAGAATCCTCAAGACCGACATAACCATTAGTCAGGTCATCAAATCCGATGACACGACGTTTGCCAGCGTATGCTACTAATTCCACTTCTTTTTCCTCGCCTGGCTCAAAACGTATTGCGGTAGTAGCAGGAATGTTAAGATGATAGCCAAAAGCAAGCTCACGGTCAAATTCCATATAACGGTTGACTTCAAAGAAATGAAAGTGTGAGCCAATCTGTACAGGACGGTCACCTGTGTTACGTACTGTGACTTTTACTGTTCTACGGTCAGTATTATATTCTATCGGATCCTGTGCTAAAATCACTCCACCAACAGGAACATAATCTTTAGGAGTGAATGCCGGAGTATTCGGATAAGCTATCGCGGGTTTACCGGGATAAATGCCATTAGGAGTTGAATAAGTCTCCTGTGGGGTATTAATCTCTTGTGCCATGGTTCTTGTAATTGATGAACAGTTATTTGATAGGCTTATGTATGCTGACAAGACGGCTTCCGTCTGTAAATACAGCTTCTACCTGAAGAAGAGTAATCATGTCTGCTACGCCTTCCATGACTTGATCTTTTGTAAGAACGTTTGCAGCATCGTGCATAACTTCTTCTACTGTCTTACCTTCACGAGCACCTTCGAGAGCTGCACTTGTGATATAAGCCACAGCCTCAGGATAATTAAGCTTCAGCCCTTTTTTTAGTCTGCGCTCAGCTATAAGGCCTACACACAGTAAGGTGAGTTTGTCTTTCTCTTTTGGTGTGAAATGCATAATGGTATAAATTTGGTATAACCTCTGTTTTATTGCCAAAGCAATGCCGTATAAGTTATAAACGTCTTTATATTACATAAAGTTTAAGTTTTTCTTAATCTTGGCATTGTATTTGTTAGGTTTATTATTGAATAATACGTCGTGCTCCTACATAAGTGTTTTTATAATAACCTTCGTATTCGCTTATCGTAATACCGGTATTACTGGCATGAATGAATTTAAAAGTTCCGTTATTTTTATCTACATTCGTAACGATACCTACATGTCCTACTGTATTTCCACTTGATCTACGGGTAAAGAAGACTAAATCTCCTTTTCTTAATTCATCCATACTTACCTTTTGACCCTGTTGATACTGAGTACTGGATGACGGATTTAGATTTATTCCGAATTTACGAAATACATAGCTTGAAAAACCTGAACAATCAAATTGATTTGGACCCTTTCCACCAGCTCTATAACGTTTACCTATATGGGTAGATGCCTCTTCCAAAAGTTCATCTATAAGTTGTTTTGATGAGTTAGAATCTTGATTATCATTTTTCTCAGAGTTAACTGATGTGTCAAGAGTAGGTCTATGGTTGCGAGTATTAAGATAGTCTGTTGGTAGCTGTGCCTTTAATGGCAGACCAAAAGACATTATGAAAATACTAATAAGAAATGTTATATATGAGAATTTCATGATGATAAAATCATAAGTAGAATGCTACTTCCAGTTAGATTTTACAAAATTATAAAAAAAAACTTATTAATCACAGAAAAACTTTAAAAAATTCTATTTTCAGACAATTTTATATAATTTTTACCGTTTCCAATATGGAGTTACAGACTATGTATAACTGTTATTCTTATCTTCAAGCTATTTTTACTTAATTATAATCCAAGATACGATGAATAAATTTTTTATTTGTCTCTCAGCCGCTTTGATAGCTCTTCCGGTATTAGCAAAGGACAGAGTGACACATAACCCTGACTACACTAATACCGAATCTATCCTGCATGTTTGGAGTTGGAATTTCCCTACAATTGCAGATAATATGAAACAAATATCTGATGCAGGTTTTACAATGATTCAGACTTCTCCTGTACAGGCATGTTTTAACCCTGAAGGTAGTAGTAAGAAAATTTTTGATGATAATGTAACTGAAGGTAATTGGTATTACTATTATCAGCCTACTGATTGGAAGATTGGTAATCAGATTCTTGGTTCACGAGATCAGATGAAGGTTATGATGGATTCCGCTGCTAAATATAATATAAAGGTAATTGTAGACGTACTGCCTAATCATACAGCTTTTGACATTGATGCTGTATCAGATGACTTTTATAAAGCTGTAGGTGGAAGAGATAAAATGTTTCATTCTCAGGGACTTCAAGGTGTTGAAGATTATAATGATCGTCTACAATGTACACTTTGGGGCTCAGGAGGTCTTCCTGATGTAAATACAGAAAATCCTGATTTCCAAAAATATTATATGGAATTTGTCAATGATCTTCTTTCCTTAGGTGTTCGTGGTTTTAGATACGATACTGCTAAACATATTGGTGTACATTCAGATCCTGTAGATACAGCTTCAGGAGTAAAAGAAAATGATTTTTGGGACGTAGCTACAGGTCGTAAAGCTGTTAAAGGAGTCCGTTTAGCTGTCCCCTATGACGAACTGTTTGTATATGGAGAAGTCTTACAAGATAAGAATGTACCTGAAGCAGAATATGCAGAATATTTTGGTCAGACAGCATCAGGATATGGCCATGTACTCCGTGAGGCATTGGAAAAAGGTTCAATAAATGGTATGGATGTAGTCAATTGGCATCATACCTCAGCTCCTGAATATCTAACTACTTGGGTTGAAAGCCATGATACATACGCTAATGCTCATGAGTCAGCTCATCTTACTGATGAACAAATTCGTACCGGTTGGGTATTTCTTACAGCACGTCAAAATGGAGTACCTTTGTTCTTTAGCCGTCCTATGGGTTCTACACGTCAGCAATATTGGGGTGATAATATTTTAGGTGCACGTGGTAATGATGAATTTTTCCATCCGGAAGTAATTGCGGTCAATAAATTTCGTACAGCAATGAATGGTCAGAAGGAAGATATTCAATTCTCTGATAATGGACAGGTAATAGTTGTTAATCGTGGTAAACAAGGAGCCGCCATTATTAATATAAATGATGCATCAAATTTTGTTAATCTCCCTACTGGTCTTCCTGATGGCACCTATCATGATGTGGTATATGGTAAAGAATTTAAAGTTAAAAAAGGTATTCTTAAAGGTATCGCAGCTCCTCACCGTACATATATAATCACTAAGTAAAAGTAAATATCTACTATAGAATACTCAAAAGGTAAAAGTAAAATTAAAATCTCTTTACCTTTTGAGTATTCTAATTTAATCTGATTATGTTATATATATATCGTATCTATCAATGGTTGATTGCAGCCCCTATATTTATAGTTATTACATTTATAACATCAATAATTACCATTATTGGCTGTTGGTTAGGAAATGGTAATTTCTGGGGATATTGGCCAGCTCATTATTGGTCAAAATTCTGTTGTATCTTAGCATTTGTTAAAGTTGAGGTTAGAGGAAGAGAAAATATTTCACCTGAAACTTCTTACGTTTTTGTAGCTAATCATCAGGGTGCTTTTGATATCTGGTCTATATATGGTTATCTTAATCATACCTTCAAATGGATGATGAAAAAGGAATTAGAAAATATATTTATGGTAGGATATGCTTGTAAGCGTGCCGGACATATATTTGTAGACGAGACTAAAATTCATGCTATTCATGACACCATAGCTCAAGCAGAAAATACTCTTAAGAAGGGCACATCATTAGTTATATTTCCT
Source organism: uncultured Porphyromonadaceae bacterium (assembly GCA_947177575.1). Lineage (GTDB taxonomy): Bacteria > Bacteroidota > Bacteroidia > Bacteroidales > Muribaculaceae > Lepagella. Next base: position 5,118 of record CAMWVA010000158.1, read on the forward strand.
GAGGGTAGCCGTTCATGGAATGGAGAGATGATTCCCTTTAAAAGAGGAGCCTTTATGCTTGCTGGAGAATTTCGTCTGCCTGTAGTACCTGTTACAATAGATGGTAGTTTTAAGGCTATGCCTCGTTTTACCTATAATATAACTCCTTGTAAAGTAACTCTTACTATCCATAAACCTATATATCCGGGAGAGAGGGGATTTAATACAAAGAAACTTATGGAACAATGTCGTGAAGCAATAGCTTCTGAACTTAATAAAACCGTACAAGAATTATAATGTTATACTTATAAGTAGTAGATTTTACTACTCTATTAAGTATTGTAAAATATAAATATTATAAATAAACTACAACTATGTTACTACAATTCATTACCGATACAAAATCTAAACATTCTGTAACGGAACAGATAGAGAATGTAATTAAAGGTGGCTGCAAATGGATTACCATAAAAATGGACGAGTCTTCTGATGAGGATATTAAGAAGGTAGTTGAAGCAATAAAACCTTTATGTCTGAAAGAAGAAGTTTTTCTCATACTCGAAAATCATGTAGAGTTAGCTAAAGAATTAAATGTAGGAGGTGTAGAATTAAATCAATGCTCGTCTATGACTCCTTCTAAAGCTCGTATGATTTTAGGTCCGGCGGCAGTTATAGGTACTACTGTTAATAGTGAATCTGCTATTGATAACTTGAAAAACTATGACATCGATTATTTTAAGATCGGACCTTTCTATAATCAAGCTGATTACTCAGAAAATACACAGTATTTAGATATTAAAGCCATACACAATCTATGTGAATATATGGAAAAGAATGATATCGATGTGGCTCATGTAGCTTATGGTAATATCGGTCTTGAGGATATAGATTTACTTATGACAGCTGGAGTGAATGGTATAGCAGTAAGTCGAGCTATTTCAGAAGCTGATGATATTATAGAGGAAACTAAAAAGTTTATACAGAAGCTACAACCATATATAAAAGCTGATGAAGAATTAAAGGCAGAGTAACGTAGTGAGTTAGCTCAATGTAAACTCTTATAAACAATAATTGTTATAGAGGTAAGGTTATAAATAACCTTACCTCTATTTTATTAAAAATAAAAACTACAGGATATGAAATTTGAGAAACCTAAACTACCCTATGGGTTAGATGCTCTTGAGCCAATCATATCTCAGGAGACAGTAGAATATCATTATGGAAAACATGAACAAGCTTATATAGATAATCTTAATAAGCTGACAGAGGGGACTAAATATGCAGAAATGCCTTTAGAACAGGTAATATGCGAAGCTGATGGAGGTCTTTTTAATAACGCTTCACAGGCATGGAATCATATTTTCTATTTCTTTCAATTTAATCCAGGCGGTCAAAAACAGCCGACAGGCCGACTAATGGATAAAATCAAAGATACCTATGGATCTTTTGAAAGTTTCAAAAAAGAAATAGAAGATGCTGGTACTACCCTATTCGGTTCCGGATGGGTATGGGTAACAACAGATACAAACGGTAATTTAGCAATTTCAAAAGGGAGTAATGCAGAAAATCCATTAACCAAAGGACTTAAACCCATATTAGTAATAGATGTATGGGAGCACGCTTATTATCTGGATTATCAGAATAGACGTGCGGAGTATCTACATAAAATATGGGATATTATAGATTGGAATCTAATTGATATTCGCTATATTAATCAAGCTTAAGAAAACGCCTTTCCTCTCTCCTTAATTTTTTGTTTTAGTTGTGATAGTTTAATTAACA
>CAMWVA010000159.1 GCA_947177575.1 uncultured Porphyromonadaceae bacterium
TCAGGCCGCTATCCGATATTAATATCGGATAGCGGCCTGACGATTATAGTAGCTTGGGTATTAGTTGTTTATCAATTCTGTACCCATTTCCTGCCCTTTGCGTGTGATTGGGATACCGCGTAGCATCCATTCCGGCATAGGGTCGCCCTTAAGGTAATGATCGAAAAACTGCTGAAGTCGGATTGTAATATCCTTACGGTTGCGTCGCTCGCGCAGGTTATGAGCCTCACCGTTATATTGTAGCATCCATACAGGACGTCCGAGACGACGTAGGGCCATAAACATTTCGATACCTTGATACCAAGGTACGGCGCCGTCAGCATCATTATGCATTATAAGCAACGGTGTGTGGCACCGGTCAGCATGAAATACCGGTGAGTTGGCTATATAGAGTTCGGGTGCACTCCAGAGGTCACGTCCTATACGGCTCTGACCCATTTCGTACTGTGCCTGACGCGAATCACCCGTACCCCAGCGTATACCACCGAAAGCTGAAGTCATATTAGACACCGGAGCGCCCGAGCCGGCACAGGCAAACATATCGGTACGTGTCACCAGATAGGCAGTCTGATAACCGCCCCAGCTTTGGCCGTCGATACCTACGCGCTTAGGGTCAATCCACTTATAACGGTCGCACATCGCTTCAACACCGGAGCAGACATAATTCCATGCACTTTCACCCGGCACTCCGGCTGTGTAGTGAATATCAGGTACGAATACCACATAACCCCGGCTCACATAGAAGGGATAATTTATCCAGCTCCATGACGGCTCCATACGGTAGTGAGTATAGAGGTCTTCGGTATGTGTCTCGTAGAATACTGACAGCATAGGATGCTGTACTGTTGTATCAAGGTCCTCGGGAATGTACAGAACTCCTTCGGCCGGAGAACCGTCGTAGGCATACCACTTAACCAGCTCGGCACGTCCCCAGCGATAATCGGCCATTTGCGGGTTGGAAGCTGTGACTTTGGTAGCTTTTGCAAAGTCGGTTCCACGACATACATATACATCAGGTGAAATGCTGAAATTAGCAGCTATCCATGAATACACATCGGCATTAAGTGCTTTGTGTATTTCAGAATAGTTCATACCTTCGAGCAGACGTATCGCAGGAGTTGCAGGTCGCCCGTAGCGGAGCGTAGCCAGGCCGTTATATTTGTTTGTGAAGTCAAATACTTTCAGTAGCATCTCACTTCCGTCAGTAACGAAACGCACATCTTTCGGATTGGGATTAACATAGCGCAGGCGTTGATTATGGCTACGGCCGTAACCGGCAGTCAGACATTCAGGGGCACGTGCTCCGGTCGGGTCAAGACGCCACAGGTCATAACAGTCGTAGACCATAATATCACGGTCGTCCGCGCTCCAGCAGGCTATGCCGTAAGCTTCACGTGGTCCGGGTCTGTCGCCGCTTTCGTCCCATAGCGGATAGGGCACCTGTTCGGATATACAACGAGTCTTGCCGGAAGCAATGTCGTAAGCGTAATACTGACGATTGTCAAACCATACCACATACTTGCCCATAGGCGAAATGAGACATTCGTTATAGGGAGCTTTACCAACTGTCCGTCGTTGACCGTTTGTCACATTCACCACACTTATATCGGCTTTGGCAAAGTAATCCCATTGGTGACTTACCATAGTCTGTGTCGGGTCATTCACCATAGCCCAGTCAGCATCCCATCGGTCAGCACCGCTGACTGTAGCCAGTTCGCTGTCGGTAAGCAGTACCGTGTTCATATTGTCGAGAGTGGTGACGGTGGTAAGAGTGTGCTCTTTGAGCTCCTTTACCAGCGCACTCTCCTGAGGCGGAGTCATAGGAGCATCCCAGCGCCATATATCAAGGTCCGCACGCTCGAAACTGACTATAGTTGTGTCGTCAGGTGCTATATAAGGCGCTACTCCGGCTATCAACCGAGAACCGTCATGTGAAAATTCAGGCCGGGTGTATTGATTGATGTATAATTCCTTACCGGCAGCTTCACGTTGTTTCCGGCCCCATTCCTCCATAAGTTTCGCCTGTAGTTCGGGGTCTTCGGAGTGGGGTAGGGAGTAATTCGGACCGCGAGGACTGGAGATTTTGTCAAATACCATTTCAGGTATTTCGTAGGGACGGTGCAGATCAGCTATATAGAGCTGGGCACGTCTTGTACCTGTAGTGACTGTATCGTCCGAGGCTACGTATGCCAGCCGTTCACCTTTAGGGTCAAGGGCAACATTACCGTAGAACTTGCGGTCACGGTCAATAAGCGCGAACGATGTATCGGCAATCTGCACTACACCGATACCGTCCGTAGTCAGTGAGTCGGTAGGATTACTGCGCAGAGCTACAGCTACACAGTTACCGGCATCGGAAACAGCGTATTCCTTAACCCATTTCACTATCTTGTTGTTACCTGAAGCCGGGTCAACGATGATTAACGGCACACCGGCTTTGGCATCTGCTAAAACCGACGGTGAGACAAGTGTGGTGTCACAGCTTTCGAAAGCTATAAGCGAACCTTTATCACGTGATACACGATAAGCCTTAACACCGCCTATACGCGTTATGTTGCCGGTCTTTAGGTTAACGATAGCCAGTGAGTCTGCGGGCATAAGGTGGGCTGCTGTCTTGTCAATACGGGCCTTACGGGTAACAGCATACGGAGGACGTATGAGAGCTACACCCCATGCACCGTCGGCAGTGAAGGAAGGAGTATGACCGCGTTCTATCGTTATACGTTGTGCGGTGCGTGTGTTGTAGAAAGTAAGCTTCCCGTCACCCTCCTGCGGATTGACTGCGAAAGCTGCCCACTGTCCGTCGGCCGACAGCAGATTATTGGAAGCTGTCTCCCACGAGTCAAATGCCGAATGGTCAAGAGGCTTTTTCGCTGCCGTTGACGTTGCGGCTATAGCGACAGCACCGAGGGCAGCCAAAGCCAGCGGAGCAAGGTTTGAGATGTTGCGCATGTCAGTCTACTTTATGTAGGTCATGACCCATACGGGTCTTCTTGGTGTGCATGTAAAAACGATTGTACGGATTGGGAGTCACTTCAAGAGGTACAGTACCTATAATGTTGATACCATAGCCTTCGAGGCCGATACGCTTCACCGGGTTGTTGGTGAGAAGACGAAGGTTTTTCACACCTAAGGCATGTAGGATATTGGCTCCGACACCATAGTCACGTTCATCGGCTTTGTGTCCGAGATGCAAATTGGCATCAACGGTATCAAAACCGTTTTCCTGAAGTTTATATGCACGTATCTTGTCCATAAGCCCTATACCGCGTCCTTCCTGATTGAGGTATATTATTGCGCCGCGTCCTTCCTTTTCTATCATCTGCATGGCTAAATGAAGCTGTTCGCCACATTCACAACGCAGTGAGCCGAAGATGTCGCCTGTCATGCACGATGAGTGCACACGCACTAACAGAGGTTCGTCAGACGTGATGTCACCCTTGATAAGTGCTATATGTTCAAGATTATTATCTTTCTGGCGGAAGGGTATGAGACGGAAATGACCTAAGGCTGTAGGCATATCCACTTCTTCGCCTTTCTCTACCAGTGAGTCATTACGCAGACGATAAGCTATAAGGTCGCGTATACTGATTATTTTCAGTCCCCACTCGTCAGCTTTTTTGCGTAGCTCCGGCAGACGTGCCATAGTGCCGTCTTCGTTCATTATCTCTATCAGGGCTCCGACGGGTTGCAGACCGGCGAGCCGTGCGAGGTCTACGGCTGCTTCGGTATGTCCGGCACGCTGTAGCACACCGCGATCCTGTGCGTAGAGCGGATTTATATGACCCGGACGTCCGAAAGTCTCGGGTGTTGAAGCCGGGTCAGCTAAAGCACGTATTGTAGCGGCACGGTCGTGTATGCTCACACCTGTTGAACATCCTTCGAGCTTGTCGACAGTGACCGTAAAAGGAGTGCCGAGCATTGAAGTGTTGTCTGTGACCTGATGAGGCAGCTTGAGTTCGGTGCATCGTTGGTTGGTAAGCGGGGCACATAGCACACCGCGCCCTTCCTTAAGCATAAAGTTTACTGCTTCGGGAGTTATTTTTTCGGCAGCTATAATGAGGTCACCCTCGTTTTCACGGTCTTCGTCATCGACTACGATAAGAAATTTACCGTTGCGGAAGTCTTCTATAGCTTCCTCTATATCGTCCAGTTTGATATTGTCACTCATGGTCTCTGTATGTGTTGATGGAATAATGGTTATTCGGCTGTCGGCGGCACTATGAATATCGAGAAGTTGACACTGCCGTACACACGGTGCTGTGTAAAGCCCGGCAGCGTCGAGAAGTCATGGTTACGGTTGTGTTCGATAATGACTACTGTACCGGGAGCTACGGCTTTCGAACCTAATATGAGAGCAGGAATCTCGGCAAATCGCTGATGGTCATACGGAGGGTCGGCGAAGACAATATCATACGCCTGTCGGCATGAAGTCAGGAATCTGAAAACGTCACCGCGTACCACACGCAAGGCTTCGTCGCCAAGCTTAGTCTTTACACTGTTGATGAAAGCCGACTGTACGGGTGCCATTTCTACAGCTGTGACCGGGTCGCAGCCACGTGAGAGCAGTTCAAAACTGACAGCACCTGTACCTGCGAAAAGATCGAGAGCCGATTTACCCTCGAGGTCAATGATATTATCAAGCACGTTGAAAAGATTTTCGCGTGCGAAGTCTGTTGTGGGGCGTGCTGTTATGTTCTTGGGCACGTCAAAACGGCGATGTCCGTATTTTCCTCTTATTATTCTCATAGATTCTTATTGTGTAGTGTTGCGGCGTGTTACCGATAGAGCAAGAGCTAACGGCAGACCGTCTGTACCGAGCCGGGCCGCTGTGTCGGTATATGTACATTCGGCGATATACGGCTCAAGTGCTGCGCCGAGTCGTGAAGCTACTGTATGGCGTGTCGTATCGGAAGCGTCTGAATTTATAGTAGCCTGCACATCGCTGCGCTCACAGCCGCATGCCTTAAGTGCGTTGGCTATCAGTTTTACCAAGGTCGGCACATCGTAATGCTCTGACGGTTTAGTGGTAGCAAATAACAATTTATCCGCTTTTGTAGCCAGTATATGAATCATAGCTTTGTCGGAGAAATCGACATATAAGGAAGTTCCTTCGCTATGGCGTGTGGCGACAAAACGGCGTAACACCGACAGACCGCATACTACACGGGCTCCGGGAAAGGTACGTTGCATACAGGTTGCAAGGCCCGGAGTAAGCACGAAATGACATACTTCTGTACCTGTACGGTCAGTAAGTACGTCGGCTGCCAGCTCCGGCCACAGAGCATTAGCCATGATACGCACTTCTTCAGGGTCATTAGCATTTTTTGGTACCCATAGCACACGGTCAGTGTCAATTATTACGTCGGTCGAGAAATCATCAAGTACTCGCGGATTATCATAAACGGCCCTTTCAAGCTGTTCAATGTGAGTTTCCGAGTCATCGAAATCTATGGCGAAGAGCCGATTCGGACGTGAGTTGTCAGCTATATAATTCAGCCATGCCTCGGCACTTTTATCGCCGATGCGCACCACGAGATGCCACCGGCCGGTATCGGCCAGCTCGGCGGCTGAGTATTTAGGTGTCTGATTGTCGCTCATTATACTAACGCTTATTATAATAACGTCTGAAGAGAGAAAAATCGAGGTTGTCTGTTGCAAAATTAACAATAAAAATCAACAAACAGAAATCCACCTTCCTATCCTACTCCTAAATAGTTTGAGCTATTTCCGTTTTATACGGAAATAATTTATAATTTTGTCCGTATGAAACGGAAAGAAATATTACAGGGCATAATATTAACCATGCAGAAAGAGTTACCTTTTCCTGTATTGGAACGGGATATAAAATTACCCGTTAGCATTAATACAAGTATGTTGGACCCTTTGTGATATCGAAACCCGTAATCGGGAACTCAGAGGTCTTAAAACAGCCTCTGAAATAACAGGCTGTCGGAATTGTACGATTGTGACATTTGACGAAGAAGCTGAATTGGACTATCTCGGCCTTAAAGTGAAAGTCGTACCAGCTTGGAAATGGCTTATCTCAAATCCGTTCCGTGAATAACTATATCTTTCACCAATGAAAAACGGAAATAGGTCAATCTATCTTGATATATACCGCGACCACAAACACATATACGTAGCTAATAGCCAGATTTATACTTCTTTCGTATATCAGAGATTTTTAGTAACTTTACTTCAAAGAAAAAGAAACATACGGAGTTACGGCACCGCCACCGCGCTTTAGTGAATCGAGCCTAAGGTCTCGACTAAAAGGCTTCAACCGCTAACTCATCGCTCTGTCGGACATCTCCGAGGGGGCTTGCTATTTACCAACACTTCACTCCGGCAGTGGCTGCCGTTATTTATATAGCAAACCGACAAGTCGATTACACCTGATAATTACTGGCTTGTGTAGGAAGAAAGATCTGTCTTTCATATCCCCAAAAATAACTTTTTTAAGCCTTTTATCGTCTTAAAAAGTTGTTTTTCGTGATAAATCTTTGTTCGTTTCTCTGTTTTCACTATCTTTGCACTCAGAAATCATAAAATATGGCATCCAATCTTATAGCGAGACAGCGTGAATGTGATGAACTTACCAGATGCATGGAGTCTGACAAATCAGAATTCGTGATTATATGCGGACGGAGGCGAATAGGAAAGACATATCTTGTTGATAGATTCTTTGAGGGTAAGTTCGACTTCAAGTTTGTGGGAGGACACATGGGACAGATACGAGATGCTGCAATGCTATATGGTGACAGGTGGTGTGCCGTTCTATCTTGATCTCATAGAACCGAGGGAGAGTCTTGCAAAAAATATCGACCGGCTCTGCTATGAGGAGGACGGTG
>CAMWVA010000160.1 GCA_947177575.1 uncultured Porphyromonadaceae bacterium
ATCCAGAACGAGGTTAACAACCGCGTTGGTCAGTATCTTGACAAGTTCAATAACTTCATCAGCAAGTATAACGAACTCGCTAAGAAGATCAATAATGTGTTAGCTGATCCTAACCATTATCTTCAGCTGACTATGCTTTACAACAGCCGTAATAATGGTATTCACTTCCTCAGTAACAATATCAAGCGTCCAACTGTGTTCCGTAATGCCGGCGGTGATGCTGTTACTCTCTATCCTACAAGCTATACAGCTGAAGTACTCGCTCCGGCTTATAGGAAGTTCATTGGTTGTACCAATGTTTATAAGTTGGATGAACAGGGTAATGTAATAGCCAGTGCACAGGGCCGTGATCTTAATGGCCAGAGTGTTCCGACAGAGCGTCTTGACGAAGCTCTAATAGCACTCAATAACTCTGGCGAGATGAATCAGGTGTTCAAGGGAGTTCAGCGTCGTTTTGCATTCCCGATGAATAATGTGGTTACTGGAGTAGTTTACGAGCTTGTTTACACTGCTGTTGACTACCACGGCACAACTTCGACCGCCAAGTTCTACTTCACTGTAAAATAATCTCCTCACCCTGCGGACACTACGGGACTGCCCCGTAACGGCGCCTCAATTACGCACTACGGGACAGACCCAGACACTAAACAGAATAAAACCAAATTACAATGAAATTGAATAAATTCTTGGTTTCCGCAGCTCTTCTGCTTGGCGGCGTTTCAGCCGCCTCAGCACAGGAGGAGGTGACGGAATACACCTTCCAGCCTCACTGGTATATGCAGGCTCAGATAGGTGGTCAGGAGACCCTCGGTGAGGGCTCGTTCGGCGACCTGCTCTGTCCAAACGCCCAGCTCACCGCAGGCTACAACTTCAATCCCTACATCGGTGCCCGCTTAGTGTTCAACGGCTGGCAGAGTAAAGGTGTAAGCGAAGTAAGTGGCAACACCTACCGTTGGAAGTGGAACTACATCGCTCCGACTATCAACGCAGTGTTCAACATGACCAACGTGCTTGGCGGTTATAACCCTAACCGTATGGTAGAGGCTAACATCTTCGGTGGTATCGGCGCCAATATAGCTTGGCATAACAAAGAGGCCAATAATCTTCAGACTGCCTACATGGCCTCTCATGACGGCCGCGAACTTCTCGACTACAACTGGAGCGGTACACACGGTCGCTTTGTAGCTCAGTTCGGTGCTGACTTCCAGGTTAACGTAAGCAAAGAAGTAGCTGTCGGTCTTGAACTTCAGGCCAACGTACTTCCTGACCAGTACAACTCGAAAAAGGCCGGAAACGCTGACTGGTATTTCAACGCTCTCGTAGGCGTACGCTACACCTTCGGTCCTAAGTTCAACACTACTACCCGCGTCATCGAGCCCGTACCTTGCGAGCCGGTTATCGTAGAGAAGATTGTTGAGAAGATCGTAGAAGTACCCGTTGAGAAGATTGTCAAGGAGCAGCCTGTTGTTAAAGAACCTATGCGCCGCGACATCTTCTTCACTATCTCGAATACTGTTGTATCGAATAGCGAAATGAAGAAAGTGGCTGAGGTAGCTGAATACCTCAAGTCTCATCCTGACACTAAGGTTGAAATCACAGGTTATGCTGACAAGGGTACAGGTACAATGGCTATCAACCTGCGTCTCTCTAAGCAGCGTGCTAATGCCGTATCAAAGGCTCTGCAGAGCAAGTATGGTATACCCGTAAGCCGTATCGTTGTCAAGAGTATGGGTGAGGAAAATTACCAGCCTTATCCTGATCCTATACAGAACCGTGTGGCTATCTGTATCATCGAGGATTAATCTCATGACTTAATTACAACCCATAAGTGAAATACGGGAAGCCAGTCTCAGTATCGGGACTGGCTTCCTTATTTATCCCCAAGAAACAGATATAAACTGTTTTTAAGTTCATGACAGCAATATCCATGTAGAGCATACGTTATAAAGTCATTGCGGCTCTCGTCTGTCCGCGCTGATGTTGTAAAATTTATTCCATTAACTATATGAAATACTTTCTACCGACTCTTTTTCTTGCGGCGGCTGCTGTGACTCCCGCTGCAGCTCAGTTGCCGGGGAATGGTTATTACCGGGTGCAGAACGATATCACCGAACGTTATGCCTTCCTAACTGATAATAAAGGTAAAATCAATGTAGGAGCTACCACAGTTGATGTGCGTGCTATTGAACTTTGGAAAGGCTTTGATAAAGCCTGCTGTGATCCTGCCACTGTACTTTATTTCACTAACAGTAGCGGCAATCAGTGGAATATCACTGCTCAGGGTACCAACCTACATGATATAATTGGTTATTATGTCAATCTGCGTAAAGTCAATAATAAAGAAGGTGTCTATTACGCTTATGGTACTACAAGTGGTACAACTAAATATCTCGGTGATGCCGATGCAACTGATAATGAGCAGGGCGAAATGTCTACTGAAGCAAAAGGAGATTTACGCTATTGGCGTATTACTCCCATATCAGCTGATGGTGATAACTATTTCGGTGTAAAGCCGACAGTAACTGCTAAGGGTAAGTACTATCAGCCTTTCTTTGCCGATTTCCCTTTCTCAGCCTCATCGACAGGACTTAAATTCTACTACATCTCTAAAGTAGAATATGGTATGGCTGTAATGCAGGAGATAACCGGCACTGTACCGGCCAAGACTCCTGTATATATTGAATGTTCTCACCCGCTACCGACCGACAACCGTCTTAATCTCGGCGGTTCAGCTTCGGCCATAAGCAATAACCTGCTCGGAGGGGTATATTTCAAGAACGAAAGCAATTCCCATCGTAATGTTACTCCATACGAGGCTGCCACAATGCGTCTGCTCGGTAACGATGCCGATGGCAACCTTGCTTTCGTAACTGCCGATGTTCAGTATCTCCCTGCTAATCAGGCTTATCTAAAAGTACCAACCGGCACTGAAGCTACTGTACGTGTGGTAAGCCAGGCAGAATTTGATGCTCATATCTCCAAACTGCCTGCTTCCATAACTATTGACCCGACGACTCTGTCTCTCTATGCAGAAGGTACCGCCACACTGACAGCTACAGTACTTCCTGCCGATTGCTCGGACAAAACCGTGACATGGAGTTCGTCAAATACAGGTGTGGTTACTGTATCAGCTTCGGGTAGTGTTAAAGCCGTAGCAGCAGGTACAGCTACTGTTACCGCTACTACTGTCAACGGTCTCAAAGCCACATGTAACGTAACCGTAACTGCAAAATACCCCACTTCCGTAACAGTTGCTCCGGCTACAGGCTCACTTTATGAGACAGAGACTATCCAGCTTAATGCCACCATATCACCGGCCGATGTACAGGAAAAGGGTCTGACATGGAGTTCTTCAGATGCTTCTTTAGCTACTGTCGATGCAAACGGTCTTGTTACAGCGGTTAAGAGCGGTACAGTGGCAATCACTGCTAAATCCGGTAACGGTGTGTCGGGAAGCGCTACCTTGACAATCAAGCCTTACTATCCTACCGCCATAACCATGAGTGATCCTTCGGCACGCATACGCAAGTTTGAGTCCTTACGTTTAGGCTATAATACCACTCCGGCTGATGTCAAAGACCGTTCGGCTTCGTGGACTTCATCTGATACTTCTGTTGCAACTGTTACAGAAGACGGTACTGTCACCGGTGTAAATCAAGGCACAGCTACAATCACTGCTACCACTCCCAACGGAGTCTCGACTTCTTGTGAAGTGACAATAGTGGATCCTATGGCCCAAAGTGTTGTTCTAGATACCGATGAAGCATACATGCAGATTGACGAGCGTCGTTATTTCACAGCTACCGTATTGCCGGAAGATGCTTCGAACAAGACAATAACATGGACTTCAAGCGATGAATCCATAGCTACTGTCAATCTTCTCGGTCAGGTACGCGCACGTGCAGCAGGCGAATGTACTATAACTGCTTCCACATCAAATGATGTTAAAGCCACCCTTCACCTTATCGTAGTCGACAAGACTGTGGCTGTTAAGGGAGTTACAGTCGTACCGGGTGCCATATCGCTTCGTGAGGATGAAACTTATGCTCTCGAGGCAGTAGTTATACCGGCCGATGCTACTGACAAACGTGTCAGCTGGACCTCGGATAATGAAGGTGTAGCCACTGTCAGCGCTGAAGGTATCGTAACAGCTCATAGCGAAGGTTCAGCCACTATCACTGCTACTTCAGGAGACTACAGCGGTGTCTGCTATGTAACCGTAGTTAACGGCAGTGAGATAATAGCTCCTACTTCTATTACCCTTTCAAACGAAGAAGCTACACTTGGCAAGGGAGAAACTCTTCAGCTTACAGCTACTATAGAGCCTGATAACGCTACCGACAAGACAGTGTTCTGGTCATCATCGGCTCCCGATGTAGCACAGGTATCGGAAGATGGACTCATTACAGCTCTTGCCGGGGGTCACACAGTGATTATAGCCACTGCTGTTAACGGTGTGGCAGCTGCCTGCAACGTAACAGTAGATGTACCCGTAGAGGCTATCGAACTCGACATTGAGGAAATTGAAATAATCGAAGGAACTACATTCACCGTATTGGCTACAATACTCCCGGCTGATGCTACTGACAAGAGTCTCGAATGGACTTCTGACAATCCTAATGTAGCCACAGTCGATGCTGACGGTGATGTAACCGTACATGCTATCGGCACCGCCTCAATAACTGCCCGTGCACTCGACGGTAGCGGTATTTGGGCTTCGTGCACTATACACGGTATATCCGGTATTGATACAATTCTCGGTGATAGCGGTGTCTGCGATGTTTATACTACCGACGGTCTGTTAATACATCGTAGTGCTGATGCAGCCACTCTGAAGCAGCTGCCTAAGGGTCTTTACATTATTGGTGGCCGTAAGGTGCTTATTCACTGATAGGAATATTTAAATCTACTCTCGCAGAGTAAATAATTTAGCCTCCTTTTTATGATACTATCATAAAAAGGAGGCTAAATTATTCTTTTTATAGGATTAAGGTAGACAAAAAAGCCTGTACAGATCTCATGTTAAAGATCAGTACAGACATAAAAAAATTGATTGTCATCCCGACAACCAATCTTCCTGTTAACCTTAAAATCTAATACCATGAAAAACTCAATGCAAAGGTACAAACTTTTTTTGAAAGTAGGTTATATAACATATAAAAAAATTTGCTTTTTCAATCTATTTAACACAGTAATTAATATAAAGAATTAATTTTAACATTTATTTAGTTACACTGCCCATATACAAAGCGTGTCTCATGGTTCTGTGGCCGAGCTTCAGCTCGGCAAGGCAGTTAAGCCTAAGTCCACCCTCTCACAGAATAAATTAAAGAAGGCTTTTCGGTAACAAAGCTGACAGAAGTGAAAAACCTCAGTCAGATTTTGCTTGCAGTTTAGTCAAATTATAAGTAACTTTGCGTCTGTAAGCTGTGCGTAAGCGACAGAAGCTTTACGCACGGCTTACGCTTTTCGGCCCTAAGGGGCTGTCTGACCTTAAAACCTGATTCTTCAGACATCATTATGGATAATAAAATCACAGTAGACGGCCTCACTTTCGTGCCTTATCTCACCCGTGACCGTATAGCCGAGCAGGTGCGTCGCGTAGCTGCAGAACTGCGTCATGACCTCGAAGGCAAACGTCCTCTGTTTGTATGTGTGCTTAACGGTGCTTTTATGTTTGCCGCTGATCTTGTACGGGAAGTAGGTATCAATGAAGGCGAAATTGCTTTCGTTAAATACACCAGTTATGAAGGAACTTCCTCTACCGGCAAGGTAAAGGAAATTATGGGCCTTCAGCAGGACATCTCAGGACGCGATGTAGTACTCATCGAAGACATAGTGGATACCGGCCTTACCGCTACCCACATGATAACCGATCTCAAGAAGCGCAATCCAGCTTCAATACGTTTTGCAACTCTGCTTTATAAACCGGAAAGCAACAAAACCGGCTTCCAGCCTGACTACGTAGCTTTTGAAATTCCTCCGAAATTCATTATAGGCTACGGTCTTGACCTTGACGGTAAGGTACGCAATCTTCCTGACATATATCAGCTCAAGGAAGACTAAGCCCTTCTCTGCAGCCTGACTGATACTTACTCTTATCACTTCTCTCATATAACCCTTACTATTTAACTTTATCTATATGCTTAATTTAGTCCTTTTTGGCGGTCCGGGTAGCGGTAAAGGTACTCAGAGCGCAAAACTCATAGATAAATACGGTCTATATCATATTTCAACAGGCGAAGTACTGCGCGATCATATAGCACGCGATACTGAATTAGGTCGTCTGGCCAATTCCTACATATCAAAGGGCAACCTTATTCCTGACGAGCTCATGATTCAGTTGCTCGATGATGTGCTTGAGAAAGAAGCCAAGGATAAAAACGGGGTCATATTCGACGGATTTCCACGTACACTGCCTCAGGCTAAGGCACTGGAAGAACTACTGAAAAAACGTGGTACAAAACTTCATGCGGTCGTAGGGCTTGAAGTCGATGATGAAGAGCTCATGAAGCGTATGCTTAGCCGGGGTGCCGCTACAGGTCGTGCTGACGATAATCCGGAGACTATCCGCAAGCGTCTTGATGTGTATCACAATCAGACTATGCCGTTACGTGAACATTATACTTCCACAGGTCATTATCTTCCTATTGACGGACGAGGCAGCATCGATGAAATCTTTGATGACATTGTAAACAAGATTGACAGTCATCCGTCTGTAGCTGCTGATAAGGATAAATAACTATTGAAGCTATGAAGTATAAAAGTCGCGGGGGTTGCAACTGGAAGCCCGCGCCGTTTTTAAGTGAGAGCGTAAATAAAAATCGTATGTGGTGGGAGTAA
>CAMWVA010000161.1 GCA_947177575.1 uncultured Porphyromonadaceae bacterium
TTGTAAGGCAGATGCTCTAAACCAGCTGAGCTAATCACCCGATTGCGAGTGCAAAGTTAGAACCTTTTTTTTTATTGACCAAATTTTTTTCGCTATTTTTGTAAAAATTTTTTAGTTTTTTCTGTTTTTTATACTTGATATAAATAGTATATATTTGTGAATCAGATAATTGATTTACTAAAAATTTTTTAGAAAAATATGGTTCAAGATATAAAAATAGCCGATTTCGGCTATCCTTTACCTGATGAGCGTATTGCTACCCATCCCTTGGCACGCCGTGATGCTTGCCGTCTGCTTCTGAGTCGTCCTGATGGGCGTTTGTCACATCGACGTTTTTCAGAGCTTCCGGATCTGCTTCCGCCGTCGCCTTTGGTGGTTTGTAACAATACTCGTGTGATTAATGCCCGTATGGCTTTTTATAAGCCTTCAGGAGCCCGTATAGAGGTTTTTCTTCTCGAACCTCTTGAGCCGTCGGATTATGTATTGGCGTTTCAATGTCGTAAAAGCTGTGTCTGGAAATGTATGATAGGAAATCTGAAACGCTGGAAAGACACTCCGCTTTCTATGACTCTTAATATATCGGGACGTGAATTTCAGCTATCGGCAAGACGTCTTGAAACGCTTGATGGTAATACTCATGCTGTTGAATTTACATGGGATGATTCTGATATAACGTTTGCTTCAGTGGTAGATGCAGCCGGGCGTATACCGATACCTCCTTATTTGCGTCGTGAATCGGAGGATACCGATGCTGATGACTATCAGACAGTATATTCTTTAGTCAAAGGTTCAGTAGCTGCTCCGACTGCTGGATTACATTTTACGGATGATGTTTTTGACTCTCTTCGCGGACATAATGCTGATATACGCTATTTGACTTTACATGTCGGCGCTGGTACATTTCAGCCTGTTAAATCAGATACAATAGGCGCGCATCCGATGCACACCGAGACCTTTACTGTAGAGCGTTCTCTTATAGAGGCTCTTCTTGAAGCTATTGTATTGCATCGTCCTGTGGTAGCTGTAGGTACAACCTCGGTGCGTACGCTTGAATCACTGCCTTATCTCGGTTCGGCTGTGTTGAAGGGCCGTGATGAACTTAAAGTAAGTCAGTGGGAAGCTTATGATAGTGCTTCTGACGAAATTGATACTGTTACGTGCCTGCGTGCGTTACTTGATTATATGGATAACAGACATATCACTTCTCTTACAGCTTCTACTGCTATAATGATAGCTCCCGGTTTCAGATGGCGTCTTGTTAATGTAATGGTGACTAATTTTCATCAGCCTCAATCTACATTGCTTTTGCTTGTGTCATCTTTTCTTGACCGTTGTAGTTCGGGTTCCGGAGCTCAGTGGCGATATATATATAATGAAGCTCTAAAGAGTGATTATCGCTTTTTATCGTATGGGGATGCTTGTCTGTTATTTCCTAAAACTGATTTATTATGAGTTACCGTCTGATAAAATATGATTCTGCAGCAGCCTCTCAGCTTGTGACATTGCCGTTGTCAAAGAGTGTGGCGGTACGTGTACTTACAGTCAGTTTCCTTGCCGGCTCATCGGTATATATAAAGGAACTTCCTGATTGTGATGATTGTCGCAATCTTGAAGCCGCTTTATCTACACTGCGTAAAGTTCTTGATAAACAGCTGGCTACTGCATCTCAGACTCCTGTCAGAATAAATATCGGTGCTGGTGCGGCACCTTTCAGGTTTTTTCTGGCTTTGACGGCTGTTACTCCAGGTACTGTAATCGAGATTGAGACTGATGAACAGCTGAAACGTCGTCCGGTAGCTCCTTTGGTTGACACTTTGCGTTTATTGGGTGCCGATATAGAGTATTGTGATGATGACGGTTATCCTCCGTTGATAGTAAGAGGATGCAAACTTGCTGGTGGTACTGTTGAAATAGACGGTTCTGTGAGTTCACAGTTTGTCTCGGCTCTTATGATGGTAGCACCTATTTGTCGTCATGGATTAGTTATAAAACTTGTAGGTGGCGTAGCGGTTTCTTTGCCTTATATAGAGATGACGGCTCAGGTTATGCGTTGTTTCGGTATCGACCCTGTGGTGACAGCCGAAAGTATCTCTGTAAAATCCGGTGAATACAAGGCTCCGGAAGCTTTTTCCATAGAACCGGACTGGAGCGCTGCTTCCTATTTTTACGAACGGGCTTTGCTTGGCGCTCCGTCTCCTGTTCGTTTGAAGACTTTATCACAACCACGTTGTTCTATGCAGGGTGATGCTATGTGTTGTGCTCTTTATAAATATTTGGGTGTAGATACAGTATGGAATCCTGATGGTACAGTAATACTGAAAGGCGATAAAGCTAAAATAAAGGCTCTGCGGGATGCCGGTGTGACAGTTGAGCTTAATCTTAGTAATGTTCCTGACCTTGTTCCTTCATTAGCTGTGGCGCTTTGCGGCGTACATATACCATTTCGTTTCACCGGTATCGCACATTTACGCCATAAGGAATGTGATCGTCTTTTTGCCTTGGCTGAGGAACTCGGTAAGATGGGTTATCTGGTTGAGGCTACTGCTGACAGTCTCAGCTGGAAAGGTCGTCGTTGTCCTGCGGCAGACAACGAGCCGGTTGAAGTATATGGAGACCATCGTATAGCTATGGCGTTTGCTCCTATGGCTTGTGTGATGTCGTGGGTAAGTATAAATTCACCTGAGGTTGTAGGCAAGTCGTTTGCTGATTTTTGGCAACAGATAGAGGCAACCGGGCTTAATACAATAATCGGGTCATGAAAGGTGCTTTGGTTATATTGGCTGTGCTTATAGTCATAGGTGTGATTATATGGGCTTTTGACCGTAAGGGGCGTCTACAGGTACAGCAGCGTCAGGAGGCCACAGATAATTCGGACAAATCGGAAACTTTCGGACCTTCTGAAAGTGATAATGCTTCGGAGTCTGCTGACGGTGAGTGTTGTGGTCGTCATGCGGTATGCGAGAAAACTTCGCTTTCACCATTGACTGATGAAGCTATATATTATGATGATCATGAGCTTGATCGCTTCAGAGGACGTGAGCCTGAAACCTATTCTGACAATGAAACTGAGGAATTCCGTGATATTCTGATGTCGCTTCTACCTGATGATGTGGCTGGGTGGTCGCGTAGTTTACAGGTGCGTGGCATAAGTCTGCCTGTAGATGTGCGCGATGAGGTATTGATGATAGTGGGAGAGTTAAGAAATAAATAACTACAGATAAGTTAGATATGGAATTGCTGGCATATCCTTTTTTTCGTAATGCTCTTCTTGGTGTTGTACTAATTTCTATAGCTGCTGCTCTGATCGGTACATATATAGTGACACGCCGTATGGTATTTATTTCAGGTGGACTTACTCATGCCTGTTTTGGCGGTCTTGGCTTAGGTTATTTCATGGGCTGGCCTCCTATGGCTACTGCTGCTGTGTTTGCTGTAGGCAGTGCTTTAGGTGTTGAGTGGCTGTCGCGTCGTCGTGTACGTGAGGATTCCGCTATTGCTGTAGTCTGGGCGTTAGGTATGGCTCTTGGTATCCTGTTTGTGTTTATGTCATCTGGCTATGTGCCTGAACTGAATGCGTTTCTGTTTGGTAATGTTCTGACTATAACTTCGGCTGACCTTTGGCTGTTCACAGGTTTTACAGGATTACTTGCTTTATTTTACATCTGTTTTTATCGTGTGATAGTAGCCGTAAGTTTTGACGAAAATTTTGCACGTGTACTAAGATTGCCTGTACGGACTGTAAATATTATAATGACAGTATTTGTAGCGGTTGCTATAGTGCTTACCATACGTATGATAGGTATAATGTTGTTGATGTCGCTACTTTCACTACCGCAGATGACGGCCGAGACCTTCACCCGGCGTTATATGTATATGTTGGTGTGGTCGGCCGTCATCTCACTTACCGGTGGTATAGCCGGTCTGGTACTCTCTTATTATATTTCAGTGCCTGCTTCAGCTGCCATAGTGTTAATGCTTGTAGCTATATATGGCGTAGGGCTTATTGTAGCCAGATGCCTTCGAGCACAGCGTCGGTCTGCTGTCCGGCGACTGTCGGAATAATCAGGTCAATGAAGTCAATGTCTGTTATATCGGCATGGCCATATTCAGTATGCTTTACTTCCCGCTTTAAAAAATCTGGATAAGCTGCTGGTATAAGCAGAGTGGACTCAGGTATCATATCGGCTATGTTTACTGTAAATGTGCCGTCACTGTTTTTTGTTGTAAGCGATGTGCTGTAACTGCTTCCGTTCTTATCCGTAAGACCTATTTTACTACCTATGGGTAAATGTGGAGCCTTTACTACTATCTGTTTTTTGTCCTTAAGATAGGGAGTGGCCCCTGGTAGATTACCGGCATATTGCCGTATCACGGCCACACCATCTTTATCTGGAGTAGTCGTAAACACCCATAAAGGTGCTCCTGTAGGACTATGACGTTCCTGACGTAGCCATAAGTTATATCCTGTAGGTAATAACGAAGCTTCCGGTTTGCTATGGTCATTAAGAAGCACTATTGGAGTGTTGGGTTCTAAAGTTGGTATAGTGTACCATTCTTCAGCGGTGTAATCCCATGCTAAAGGATCTCCTTCGGCTTTTGCAGGCCATGTTACTATCTCATCTGCTCCGTAAATGCTGATAGCATAACTTACTGTCGGCGTATGTGTCTGTGTGGCTGGCAGAACTGCAGTGTATGTATTGTCACCTTTGCGTTGCATCTTTACAGTAGGATTATCACTGCGCCAAAACGATACTGTGGAAGGAAACAGAACTACTGAATCTGGTTGCGTAGCACCGTATACTTTGACTTCTATTTCTAAATCTTTACCTTTTGCCGTATATGGAACAGGTGTATGACTAAGCACATATCCGGAGGTCAATGTAGCTTCCGGAGCATCAAAGCGGCGTAGACGGTCATTATTTTCTATTTTAGAAAAGGCTTCTATATTGCTTGGCTCTTTACTAAGTAGATAAACACCTGGCCGTACCTGCATGGATACTCCTTTTTCATCGATTACTGAGGTACCCAGTTCTTTACTATCATCATTTATACGTATATAGCTGAATCCTTTTTGCAGTTCCGGTAGGCTTATAGTTATCGGATGTGAAGCATATATTATTTCACCTATGCGTCGTTTAAGACTTGGTTTTGCAAACGGGTCTGCTGTGAGTACCACATCAGGCCATACTTCGAGACGCCACACACCGGGTTGTGTGGTACGGTCAAGAAAGTAAGCACCGGTACCTTCATAGCTGATTATAGGAGAGGAGCCATGACCTGCTATATGTTGTAGGCTGTCAGGAATCGACGGTTGAGTATTGGTAGTATTAGTGTAATAGAAACGTTCGGGCGTATTGAGTTCACTCAGATCCTGACGGTAGCTGACACGCACGCCAGCAAATATTGTATCGTTAGGAAATGAACCGTAGTTTTTTCCACGTTCCGTATTACGGGCTGCTTCAGCTGCTATCATCATACTTAGTGCTTTAGACGGTGTATAGGCTAAGTTGAGATAGTGTGTCTGATATTCCGTGTTGTAACCGGCAAGCTCCGTGGGGTCATAAGCAAATTGTGTTATCCACTGAAAACCCTCTTTACGTAATGTGCGCACCATAGCCGGATACATATAAGAATACAGTACGTCTCCGGGATCACATTCATATATCGCCCGTACCATTCGGTTGTAAGCTGGAATTGAATCTTTCCACGGTATATTGTATTCTGCTATGTAAGGAAGAAAATTTCCTTTACGCTCATATCCTGCTACGAGGCCGGTCGGATACCATTGATAAGTAGTGCCGTTTATATCAGCGTCGTAATAAGCTGGTGTGATGTTGCGGTTATGACTTACATTATATAGTATAGGTTTATCAAATCCTTTACTGCGTATGGCTGATGCCATACGATTTATATAATTCGTGACTTCAGTCGGTGTGCCTGAGTGACAAGGTTCATTATTGATTTCAATGGCTATAATAGCATTATCAGAAGCATAAGAGTGACCGGTATATGGATTAATATGAGAAGTCAGCTGTTCCAGATAATTCTGTTGAGCCTGTTGTGCTGTAGGATTTTCATGTATATGGCATTTATCGAAATCGTAAGTAAAGCTCCCTGTGTCAATGTTACGTTCCGGATAACCGTTGCCGAAGTTTGTCTGGGCTGTAAGAATAATGTCGATACCTTCTTTTTCTAACTGGGCTATTAGGTAGTCAAGTAGGTCAAGATGTTCATTCTCGAGCAGATTGCCGTCAGCATCTGTTATCTCCGCTTCCCATAGATGTAATCGAAAGGCATTAAGGCCAAGACGACTCATTTGTCTTACATCACGTGAAATAGCTTCCTTGCGGTCTTTTTGTAGATAACCAAGTGCACGATAAGCATGAGCAAATGGTACAGTATAGTTAGTGCCAAAGTAACTTACTTCGGCATTCGTGTCTGAACGACGCATAACGCCATGGTCATCAACATAAATTTTGTAACTTTGTCGCTCCTCAGATATTAAAGAGTCTATAGGAGTAATAGAGTGGTTAGTATGTGAAGTTGCACATAAACCGCTCAAAAGATAGAGTAAAAATAAATTTGAAGTCATAAGGTAGATTTATACCACAAATTTAATATTTCTCCCCTGAGTAGCCTTATTTTGGAATAGATTTTGGTTAAGAAAAATAAGGAGTGTAAGTCCTACACTAATGCTTTTACAAATAGAAACAGTTTTTAACATTTATTGATTAAGGTAAGATTCAGAGAGTTAGTTATGAAATTTGTTTAAAAAACATTTTTTATCCGAACAATACTTGCACA
>CAMWVA010000162.1 GCA_947177575.1 uncultured Porphyromonadaceae bacterium
GTAGTTGACTGGGATCTGGATGAAGTGGGTGCCGGTCCAGCCGATGAGGTAGGTATCGTCGTAGGCGGCGATGTTGTAGAGGGGACGGGGGATGTTGAAGTAGCGGTTGATGATTTTACCGTTCCAATCGAGCTGGAAGATAGTGGGATCGATAAATTCGGCTTTTGAGTGGAGGTAGCCCCAGTGTAGGACATAGAGGTAATTGCGGGTTGGGGTTATGTCTATGGTGTGGAAGGGATTGAGGCTTTCGAAGTCGGCTTCGTCGAGGGTGGAGGGATTGAAGGTGTGAGGGCCGATTTCGGTAGTTGCGGTTATGGCACCGTCGGTAGTCAGGAATTCGATGACCGGATGAAAGAGATAGGCAAAGGCGAGGAGGTGATTAGAGTCGGAGTATGTGAGTTTGCCGAGGTTAGGCATCCATGCTGTCAGGTCGGATGAGATACTTGTCTGATGGATAGTATCTATACGGGAATTTGTGTCAGAAGTCGTGATATACTGAGGACCTCCTTTCGGTTGGCGACTGAGGAAAATGTATTTATCGGGTGCAACTGTATAGATGTCGTTGATATAGTTGGAAAGAGGAACAGGAGAGGGAGTAGCAGAACTGAATATATGGCTCCCTGTGGACTGAAGATTGGCATCGGAGGTAATGTTATAAATTTTACCATTGTCCTGACTGACGATTTTTACATTACCTTCAGTACCGATGAAGGGATAAGGCATATATGATATTTCGCTGCCTATATCTTGGCTGAGAGTAAGGGTATGGGCTTTAGAGTCTATTATGGCACGACGGAGAAAACGCTGACCGAAGCCGTTTTCGCGTTCATAGACAAAGAAGAGGGTATCGCCTGAAATCTTCATGTCGGTTATATGACGGATTGGAGGCAAGGTATCGCCTTTGATTTCAAATGGTATCAGAGCGGCAGGGTCAGACTGAGCGGCTGTACATCCTGAAGACAGTAAAATGAGAAATATTGAGGGTAAGATTTTCATATTAATTATGCTGAGTTGTTTTTATCAATTTGTAATAGATAGCATTACTTTATTTCTAACGGTTTGTAGGGTATGGGAGTATCTTCAACATCAGCGGCATCGCGTGTCTTGCCATCTTTTCCAACAATAAAGATTTTGCCTTTACCACCACTGATAGCAGCTAAATGGAAAGCTATCGGAGATTTGAAGGAACGAGCTATAGTCTTGGCAGCTTCCTCAGTCGAACAGTTTTTTTCATTTTCGTAATCATAGATACAGATGAGGTCTGTGGATAGTTCAAAGTCAATGGCTTCCCAAACAAACTGCTGTTCATCGTCCTGAAGCTGAAGAATCAGTCCTGGGAGGCCGCCGAATTTATATGGGCCGAAAGGAAGGGGAATTTCTGTGGTAAACCATGCCGAGTAATGACGTCCGGCAAAATCGGTGTGTGCTAACTGACATTCGTAACCAAGTATATTTAAAGTGGAGTCAGCTACGAAGTTCCATTTCATGTCTGGCACACTATCGGTGTAATGGAGTATGTCCATGCCGGCAGGCAGGCGGTATTTAATATCAGCTGAATGTTTTCGATTGCTTAACACAATTTCGTAGGGCCA
Organism: uncultured Porphyromonadaceae bacterium; assembly: GCA_947177575.1. Classification (GTDB taxonomy): domain Bacteria; phylum Bacteroidota; class Bacteroidia; order Bacteroidales; family Muribaculaceae; genus Lepagella. The sequence goes on from CAMWVA010000162.1 coordinate 1,593, forward strand.
TGGTGAACCCGGAGGATTGGAAAATGTATCTGCTCCGCGACGTATATCAGCAGTACAGATTGAGTCGAAATGGAAGATAACATCACTGAAATCTTTTGTATACTTAGGTCCAATCAGAACTGTACGGACATCATCGAATTTTTCTGCGACCTGGGGATGGCAGGTGTAGCGGAGGGTATATGTAACTTTGTAACGAGCTGTGTCTATGACGGAAGCACGGCTAATATCTGTCGAGAACACTCCTTCCTGTGCTTTGACAGAGAGTGTTATAAACGGAAGGATGAGAAGCAATAATAACTTTTTCATATTTAATGATATAAAGGGTTAGAGTATTCTGAAGCGTATTTTGAACAGTATGCTGCGTGGACGAATGACATAGGCTGCTTTCGACTCGGTAAGTGCGGATAATGTGGAGTAGAGGTAAGATTTACGATTGAGCAGATTATCTAATGAAAGAGAGAAACCGAAACGTCCGAGCAAGTATCTCGTTTCGGCATTGAGTAAGATAAATGACTTGTCGCCGTAGTTGAAGTTGTTATAGTAATGATAGAGAGATGCTGTAAATATTATGCCTCCGGGAATTGTAAAATCTATAGTGGCACGGTTCGTAAAGGTACGTAACCAAGGAGTACTTTCGAATCCACGTTGACGGGTAGCTGACTGAAAATAGCTGCCTTGATAAGACATACTGATATGTCTGAAGGGAGTGAGACTTATATCTGCGTTTAGTCCGAGGCTGTTGCCGGAGTACCGGATTATTTCGTCTTGTACAAGCAAAGGACTGTCATAATGTGAGTATGATGCTGAGGCACCGATTTTAAGATGTCGCCAGTCAAAACCCTGTCCAACATTGACAGCGACTGAAAACACATCTCCGGACTCGGATGTGCGACGACTAATAGTACGCTGAGTGATACCGTCATAGTAGGAGCCGTATAGTATATCGGGTGATTGTCTGCTCCATGACAAATCGAGACCGGCAAAACTCATGGAGAGTATGTTTCTAAATGTATATCTTAAAGAATATAGCTGGTTAAGACCTTCGTATAGGCCTGTAACATTATAGACCGAAAGCTGACGGTAGGAGGTGAGTATATAATCTGAATAAAGTGTCTCTATCGAGGGAGTAAGATAAGATATTGAGGAGCTGACATTGAGATGGTGACCGGCGGTAAAATTATAAGTAAAACTGAGAGTCGGTTCAGGGTGGAAACAGTTTTTAGTAGTTATATTGCCATTAAGCTGATTGCTGAGTTGGAATCTCTTATAATATAGAAGTATATAAAATGAAGTATACAGTCGGCGTGTACGATATGATGCTTCGAGGCCAAGTCCGGTCTCAAAATAATCAAGGCAGAGGTCATTTTGTATTGACGGAGTAAGAAGGCTGTTGAGGGAATTATGATGATAATTAATTATGGCAGACGGATGTAGAATAATATTACCAATTGTAAGAGCTGACAGAAATCCGGCACTATTCTCTGTAGAGATATTGCGAAAATCTACATTCTGACTGAGGATATTGTCATTGACAAGAGCCGGGAAAAGATTGGGTGATACGGATAAACTGTGAGGACGTCGTTCAAGATTTATCAAAGAATTGATTTCGAAGCCACGATGTTCGGAGCTACGATGAGTAAGATGTAGGCGATTGAGCAGACGGTAGGTATCTGTATTTCCAGTCTGATTGATTTTTTCGCCTGAGGTCGTGATGTCGCTGTCAGTATGTGTGGTAGTCCAATCGAATTTAAGCTGTTCCTTGAGATAAGTGCTGTCGTTGTTATTCATGAATGTCAGGTCACCGTAAGCTTTCTGCATACGGGATGTACCGGCCATGTATTCATCGACAATGTTGTAGCTTCCGTCAGGTAGGGGATTGGAGGTTGAGGAGTAGCTTTGGCGGCTATCGCAGTCGTTGAGATAGGCGGTATTGATACCGAGTTCGCCATTGCTACCGACACGATATACATTATTAAAAGTGATATTGTGAGAACGGTTGAAAAAGTAAAACCGTTTGTCTATACCCGGAGCAGAAGGCATAGTTACTGAGGTGATATTGCTTGTGCGGGTATAGTCGTCATCAAAAGAACAGAGTTCCTGCGATAGATCATCGCCGGTATTATTACTCTTATAAGTAGCAAGAAACTGGCTATTGCGGCGGAAATAGGTAGCCATTGCCGAATTATTCCATAAAATATTGTCACTATATCCGGCACCGAGAGTTGCAATGAGATTGAATACACCTTGTATACCCTTTTTCAGTTTCAGATTGATTGATGCTTGTTCTTCGGGTCGGAGATCTTTGAGAGCTTTTATATCCTGATGGTGCTCAAGCACCTGCACAGTGGCTATGTCGGTAGGATCAAGATTGTTTGTAGCGATACCGTAGTGACCTTTCATAAGATCGAGACCTTCGATATAGAAATTCTTGATTGGCTTACCTTGATAAGCTATCTGACCTGCGTCAGACACAGTAATACCAGGCATTTTGCGTAGGACATCGGCTATGGTTTGGTCGTTCTGTGAGAGAAATGAGGTTACGTTGTAATTGATAGTGTCGCCACGTGAGTAAATCTTTTTTGATTTTACGATTATCTCTTTAAGTTCGACGGCACGTTGGGTTGTGACTATATCGTAACTGCTCGAGAGATTCGGTATTGTTATGGAAACGGGTGCTATATCCATACCAGAAGCTGTGAGAGTCAGACTGTCGCAATTGGTTGTGACCGACATACTAAAGTAACCATTACCGTCGGTAAGAGAAGATGAGAGAATAGTATGAGGTGAATTATAAGGAATAGCAATAACATTAGCCATGTCCACGCCACTACCGTCAGCAGTTATAACGCGACCACTGACAGTGATCTGACTAAAACCTTGTAGGATAGTCAGTAAGAGTCCTATTACAAAAAACAGTATCCTTTTCATAAGGGTGTGACATTGGCTGTCACCGATATTTCGGCGACAAGAAAGTGAGATTATTTCTATGAGGTGGTAACTACTTTTAAGAAGCAGTTTTTATTTTGACGGGTATAATGTAGTGCATTTCAATAGCATTGCCGTCTATAAATGTTTTCTCAAAACATATTTGTTTTGCAGCTTCTTCTATCCTGATTTTTATAGTCAGGTCGTCTGTATCTGAGACAGCAATATTTTTTACTTTACCATCCTTATCAATTACAATCTGTATAATGGTGTTTAATTCATCAGAATTATTTATTTCTATACCGGATAAAGCTTCCGTTATGAGTTCGGTTAGTCCTGTTTTATCATTGAGCGGCGAAGGTAGTTTTTTTATGATAGAAGGTTTGGCTTCGCTGACAGTCTGTTCGGACGGAAATATATTATTTTCTGAATGGTAAGACTGAGACGGGTAAGCCGAGGTATTTACAGAATGAATCAGTTTAATATCAGACAACGAAGAAAGGAATCGGGCATAACTCGGAGTAGAAATAATCAAACCGGCTGATATAACTGCTGGTAGCGTAAAGGCTGTAATCCATAGGTGATTGACTGATGAATGAGGTTTGCTCATTACAAGTATCCGTTTGCGAAAATTATTCTTTCCGTCTGTGAAGCTGTTAACGTGAGGAAGGTTTCTGCGACCGATAGCTTCTGTGATTAGAAGACGCTGATATTGCAGTGTATCTGCACCTGACCGTATTACCGCACGGTCGGCTTCAAATTCATGATTGAGTTTTATGAGGCGTCTTGTTTGCCACGCGGCCGGGTTATACCATAAAAGAGTGCAGAACAGATCGGCAAAAAGAATGTCAAGCCAGTGACGCAGGGAAATATGTGTCTGTTCGTGAAGCAATATATTATCATTGGGTGCGGATGTATCAGAGGAGGGTAGAAATAGATAGCGCCCCCAGCTGAAGGGAGTAATATTGTCAAGGTAAGATATGCAGAGAGTGTAGTTTTTATGTACAATCTTATTGCTTTTAGCTATAAGTCTTGACAGACGGTAATATGATAATGACTCGCGTGATAGTATAATTGTGATACCGATGAAATATGCAATGACAGCAATTCTTTTCCAACTGAGGTTGTCAGAGCTACTCGGTGCCGATAGGGCAGAATGTATATATTCGTTGTGATTCGGGGCTTCTGTAAGAACGGTGAGAGTGTAAGGGCTGAAAGTGGGTATGAGAGATAGAAATACTGCGGGTAGGATAAGTGAGAGTAATATTCCGATCAGCAGTATAACTCTGTTGAAGCTGAATGAGATGCTACGGTTTACGGTCTGATGTAATACTGGAAACAGGAGCACGAGTATCAGTGATATTGCGAATGAGTAGGAAAAAAGAGCACCCATGATTAGTCAGTTTTGGGTTTGTGTGATTGTTCTACTTCGTCAAGTAGGCGTCGTAAGTCTTCGACGGGAATGTTTCCGTCTTCAACAAAAGACGATACTACTCTTAAGTAGGAGTTTTTGAAGTATCTTCCGATGATTGATGATATGGACTTTTTGCCCATGTCTTCTTCGGCTATAAGAGCATGGTAACGGTAGGACTTGCCATGCTGGGTATGACCTACGTAGCCTTTCTCTTCGAGTGTGCGTACGATAGTGGAGATAGTGTTGAAATGAGGTTTGGGATCGGGGTAGAGATCAACGATCTCTTTTACATACAGAGGGCCTTGTTGCCAGAAGAAACTGAGTACTTCTTCTTCTTTCGGGGTAAGTTTTTCCATATCGGTGGTGTTTGTTTTTGCAAAGTTAAACTATAAATTATAGTTGTAACTATATTTTGTAGTTAATAATTGTTAAGGAGAGAGAGGAGACAGGCGAGCTGAAGCTCGCGCACAGAACTAGGAGGCAGTGTGTGAGGGGTAGGGAGACATTGCTGGAAGGAAAGCACTGCTGGGTGAGGGAGTGGGAGCCGAGACAAAAGGCTGACGCCTGAGAAGGATGATAAGAGTTAAGAGGGTGAAGGTAAGAGAAGAAGAGGGAGGGGTAAGAGAGGAAAGATTTGGTGGGTGGGAGTTAGGGGAGTGAATTTAAGGGGAGGAGGATGGGTGGTATGTCGGAGATTATTTGTAAT
>CAMWVA010000163.1 GCA_947177575.1 uncultured Porphyromonadaceae bacterium
AGGGTTTTTCATGCTCCTAATGTTTAATTTAGTTTAAAAGTAAACATACTCTTAAATCTTCAGTATAAATTAAGAAAAAAGGGGGAGCGGGGAAGAACCGGCAAAAGCAAAAGTTATATCGAAAACGAAAACCCGAGGCATCAGACGAAATCAAAAACTGCCTCCGAACAGTCAAGTCATCAACGGCATGGACAGGAATTGATGCTTCGGTCGGGTAAAAGTCCGCAAAGCAGACCGATATAATCAGAAAATTACCATAGTTAAATGGCTTATTGCAAATGTAGCGGTTCTTCCCCGGTTGCTCCTAAGTTTATGAGACGACAAAGCGTCCCATAAACTCACGTCATCGGCTTCCTAATCGGAAAGCTTAAGACACACCTGTAAGTGTCAGTCAGTGCCTTTACCGAGGCTATTTACTTTACGGTAAATAGACTGTAATGATTCGGGTATAATGATACGCATGGCACCGAGTTCGGCCATACGTTTCTGGGTATATTCGGCATGACGCGCTTCAAGTAACTTGTGTTGTGCGGCCCAGTCCTTCATAGCACGCGTATATTCACTTTTTACAGCAGTAGCTGATTGTTCGACAGCCTGCATACACTCATGTTTGAGAGTGTTGAGACGTGCCTGAGCATCTCGGTATTGTTTCTGTAGACGAAAATAAACATCTTCTACAGCCTGTGTATCAACAGACGGCGTATAAGTATAGATAAGAGTATCGCGTCCGTCACCGACAACCTGATTAGGCTTTTTCAAACGTTGCTGCAACTGTTCGCGGGCATCAGCTAACGCACCTCCGGGGTGTATAGCTTTGCCGAGAGTAGCGGCCAATGTCTCAAGTTCATAATAATGACAACGTTCAGCTATAGGGCGTGAGGCCCAGTAGTCATCTTCAGTCAGACTTTCGCCAATACGAGGCTGTTCAGGTATCTTCTCACCTTCCTGTTCACACCATTTGCTGAGACTCATATCCTTCACCTCATTCAGCAGCCGTTCACGGGCCTTTATAGCTTCGCGCAGCCATGCTATGAGAGATTTAGCCTCCGCTATGTTGTGCAGACGGTCAGGAACACTCTCAACCTCTTCAGCCACAGCGCCTGTATCAAGAGAATTGGCTACGCCGCCTCCTATCAGAGCTACGCTTGTAGAATAAAACTGTAACTCACCCAAACCGCTTTCGATATTGCGTATCATCTCTTTGGCGAGGTTTGCTACATGGTTGGCCGAAGTCGAGGTCAGACCTGCGCCATCCGACGTAAAAAATATCATGTCTTTCTTCATAGCCGCTGTCAGTTTTAAATTATGCTGCAAAATTATAACCGATATACGCAGTTATTCTGCGCACTCAGAAGTTATTTTGATTTAATCATATCAGCAATGATGCGTGTGAGGCTGATAATTGTGTTATCTATACTTCTGTCAGGGAAGAATGAGGTCGGCATCGCTGATAGAACCGAACCATTCATGAAGCCGATTTTTAGCTTTTTCGAAGGTCTCAGGCGATAGATTATGCCATATATGCTTCAATACGTATGTAATTGCAGCTGCATCATCAGCAAACCCGAGAGGGATACTATCCGGTAACAGATCTAACGGAATGATAAAATAGCCAAGGGCAGCAGCCACCATCATACGCTCTTTGAACGGTAGTTGTCGGTCAAAGGTAGCATAATAAAGAATCAGCACTGCATAAATAACCTTGATACCGGCCTTTGTTGCGAATTTTTTTATTTTTGCGAAGAGAGCCGACGGATTATAGGCGCCTACATAACTGCTCAGATTATTGGTAAAGGACGATATGTTAATATTATTCCAACGATGCAATTTCTTCATAATTCTATAAATTTGAACATAGCTTGGACCAATGTCTTGTCTACAAAATTAGAACAAAATTATCGCAGAAACAAATTTATAACACACTATCAGTACTTTTTCCACATTATGCGCATAGAGTTCAGTACCGCCAGAAGCGCTACACCTACATCGGCGAAAACAGCGGCCCAAAGTGAAGCATAACCTAAGGCGCCTAAAGCAAGAATAATGACTTTGATAGCTATGGCACCGACAATATTCTGTGTCACTATCGTATGGGTAGTACGGCCTATTCTGATGGCAGTTGCCAATCGTGAAGGTTGGTCGTTCTGTATCACCACATCGGCACTCTCAATAGCAGCGTCTGAACCAAGGCCGCCCATAGCCACACCTACATCGCTCAGTGCCAATACAGGAGCATCATTCATACCGTCGCCTACAAAAGCTATACATCTGTCAGTCATAGAGGCTATATGCTCTACATATTCAGCTTTGTCCTGCGGTAGCAGTTCACCGTAAGCTTCATTTATACCGAGACGGTGAGCATACTCGTTGACAATCTCTTTTTTATCTCCTGAAAGCATAACGATTTTGTCCACACTGAGGTCACGGAGGGCCTTTACAGTCTCGGCTGCGTCAGGTTTTACAGTATCCGCCAATGTCACATAACCGGCAAACTGTCCATCTACACCACAGACAATTATAGTACCGCTGAAACGATCCAACTCAGATGGATAAGTTATACCCTCTGATTTCATCATTTTCAGATTACCTGCAATAACTCTCCGTCCCGAAACCTCAGCTACCGTCCCGTAACCGGCCTTTTCACTCATAGCAGTAGCTACCGGCACCGTAATATCCTGTGCTGTCACATAGTCTAAGAGAGCTTTAGCTAAAGGATGCGAACTACCGGTCTCAGCCGCAGCTAACAGAGCTAACATTTTACGGTTTTCCATAGCTCCGCTCTCTACTTTCACCACACTGAAACGTCCGGTCGTAAGAGTACCGGTCTTGTCAAAAGCCACTGTATTGATACCTGTTACTGCCTCAAGATAGTTTCCGCCCTTAAACAGTATACCGGCACGTGAAGCAGCCCCTATACCAGCAAAGTAACCTAACGGCACACTAATCACAAGTGCACACGGACATGATATGACAAGGAATACAAGTGCCCGATACAGCCATTCGGAAAAGACATAATGGAATGAATCATCAAACAGTCCGACCAGCGCAGGCACAGCTACTAATAATATAGCAAGCACTATTACAATAGGCGTATAGACTCTGGCGAATTTGCGGATAAACAGTTCGGCACGGGCCTTACGTGATGAAGCATTGCGCACCAGTTCGAGGATACGTGCCAGCGCACTCTGACTGTACTCACGGTTTACTTTTATGCGTACGGTGTTCTGCGATGCTATCATACCGGCAAGTACTTCACCGCTGGCGGCTATATCACGCGGTATACTTTCACCTGTCAGCGCTGAAGTGTCAAATAGTCCGCCAGTACTCTCCATTACACCATCAAGAGGCACACGTTCGCCGGGATATACTTCTATCGTTTCACCTATTTTAACTGTCTTCGGGTCTACCGTCACTTTACGGCCGTTACGTATCACAACGGCTTTCTCACCACGTACATCAAGTAGTTTCGAGATATTGCGTGTGGCACGGTCAACAGCGCCATGCTGTAACGTCTCACCTATAGAATAAAAAAGCATCACGCCTACAGCCTCCGGCAGCTCCCATATACAGAAAGCACCGATACAGGCGATCACCATAAGAGTGAATTCATTAAAATAATCGTGTGCCGTAATACCTTCGACTGCCTCCTTTATAACAGGTAGCCCGACCGGCAGAAAGGCAACTATATACCAGCCTAATTCAATCCATCTGTTTGTGGCGAAAGGCACCACACCGAAGTGACTCATCAATAGTCCGGCCACCAGCATCACTAACGATACCGCAGGCGCAAGAAAAGCTTTAGCACCGTGAGCATGGTGATGATGTTCATGTTCGTGATTATGCTCATGAGCATGGTGATGATGCTCGTGTTCGTGACTATGCTCGTGGTTATGATTTATTGCATTCATAGAGTTTCATTTTTTCTTTTTGCAAAATTACATCCTAATGAATGCAACCCGGTGTCAAATACAAAATATCCTCTCTTTAACTATATCTGGCTAATTTAATCTTACACAGCTATTGAGTCTGTTCTGAATCCAGAGTAGCGAGATAACGATCAAGTGAAACTTCAGCAGAAAGACCGAGTTTCTTTTTGAGACGATATTTCATACTTTCCACAGCACGTGGAGAACGATGACACATGGTAGCTATTTCCGGAGTTTTCATACCTGCTTTGACAAAGGCACACATTCGCCGCTCTCCTGTGGTAAGATCAGGGTGAAGCCGTGCCAGTTTAGCATAGAAGTCCGGCTGCATCTGCTCGAAATACACCTCAAAAGTGCTCCAGTCGGAACTGTTACGCGATACAGAACGAAGTTCGGACTTTATATCGGCAACTATCTTAGACGATTCGTTAGCCTGTACATAATGGTCGGCTGTAAGACTGTCAAGACGGGTCACAAGATGGGTATTCTTGAGTTCGAGCTTAGCCAGCTCCCGGGTCTTACGGTCCAGATCATCCTGCATTGCCGAGATACGTGCTAAATAATCACGGTGACAACCGGCAAGGTCTGAACGTCCGGCTTCCATACTGGCAGCAAGACTACGTTGTTTAACGGCATTACGCCATAACATCACAACACAACCTACAAGTAAAATTAACAAAATCCCTACTGCGATATAAAGTATTCTATTGACACCTTTTACTTTACTATACTCACCTGCCAGACGGTCAGCCTCAAACTTACTGTACACCTGTGAGTACATCCTGCGGCTCTCCTGCGCCATAAGGGTCATCATTATATTGAGCACGGAATCACCACTCTCTATTGACCTTCTTAGATCACCCTTATCAGCTAATGCTTTAAAACGCATAAGCTGCCTTATACCCAAAGCATGTGTAGCATCGACAGTCATCAGCTGCGGCAGATTGATATCCATTATGGCTAATGCCTCATCTGTTCGACCATGCTCCATAAGAAAATCAGCATAATTATTAAGAGCCACACATTTATTATAATGTACTCTATCAGAATCCAGAATCCGTTTGTAATAACGCTCGGCCATATCATCCGAACCCTCTTTAGCATAAACTATAGCAAGGTTAGTTTCAAGACAATAAGGTGCTACTCCATGTACTCCTAATGAATCGCTTTTCTGTAAATAATCGTATGCACTTTTATAGTCTTCCATGATAAGACTACGTCCTGAATAGCCAAGAAGAATTCTGTATTCACACTCTCTGCGTAGTGAGTCAGAGACAATCTTTGCTGTCGCTTCCTGTGCCATGTCCAGAAATCTTTTACTCTCCTCTGGCGCATCGATACGTGTACTAACATTACCTAATAGCAGATATGCTCCCATATCGAGCTGCAATAACGAATCAGGCTTTCTTTCACCGAGCACAGTAAAAGCCGACTTTATAGCCGCAGCATATTCACCGCTATAATAACTACATATACCAGCATCAAGTTCCATCTGCATGACATCAGAAAACGGAAACTCATTCATACGTTCTTTAAGACGTTCCAATGCCTTGGAAACTGTATGATACCGTCCAATAGCCAGACCTAACTCTACCTGACGCTTTAGCAACATAGTCTCACGTGCTTCAGATAACTCGGCGCTGTGATGACTGAACAGAGAGTCGAGCATAGATAACGCATATTCAGGGGCTACATCATGTCGCATAATTTCGTAAGTCAGAAACTCAACTCTATTCTTTGAAGCAACACTTGTTAAAGCAGTTGTAAGAACTACTATCAGAAGACACAGATGTTTGAATATCGGATTATGCAGATACATTATGCCAGTTAAAAAGATTGGATATTTCCTGCAAATATAGGCTTACACGATTAATTCTGCAAACTATCTTCACTATTTTAACACTCGGTCATACTTCATAATATAGTATGAAATATATTTTATACTACTGATTATTACAATATTAAATATAATGCAGTGAAAATGAAGTACACTCTATCAGACTATGGTGAGAAAAGGAATTTCAAAAAGTTTGACTTCCTATCCTTTGCCTTATAACTTTGCAAACATAATAAACAATCTAACACATAGCTTATGAAACATCGAAACTTTTTCATTGCCTTATCGGCGTTATCACTCTCGGCCGGTAGTCTGTGGGCCACGCATTTCAAAGCATCCGGTACAACGGATAAACCGATAGAACGTATGGAATATGCTGTACAGCGTACGGGGAATCCGAAATATAAAGAAATGCAGGCAGCTCTCTCCGGCAACGAGTATCTGCTTTTAGGTAAAAGTATGTTTAACGATGAAGGTGCCAATATATATCCTTCAGGAGGACAAACTATTTCTTATCCTGTCTATATCGACTTCGATGAGACAGCTGGTAAGGTGACAGTAAGCCATCTGTTCAGAAACTTTCTTGAAGAGGAAGAATTACCTGTAGTCATGGACTGGGATATTACCACAGGACGTATCTCGGTATCGACACCGCCGGAATTCTACGCACCTGACGAGTGTGTGCGTCTCGGTGAAGAGTATGACATGATAATATCCCTACAGGCAGGGTACCCTTTCGGTATAGGCTATTGGGAAGCACTACCGGAAATGGTTATGAACGTAAGTACAATAGTTCGTTAAAAATTTATTCATAGGCTAAGCGGCTTCAACCGTCAAGCCA
>CAMWVA010000164.1 GCA_947177575.1 uncultured Porphyromonadaceae bacterium
TCAGTATCAGACTGTCCGAGGTATGGGTGATGTAGGCCTTGTCAGCCGTCTTGACCCACAGAAAGTCGTAATACCGACGGTCGGACTCGCTCAGTGCCGAGCGGTCGATAAGCTCCAGACGGCTTACCGCTGTTGTAGCAGCCGTATCGGAATGCTCCTCGCTGAGTCGCTCTATTTCCGTCAGACGGATGTCATGACGCACACCACGTCCACACCCCGCAGCCAAAAGCCACAGGACGCAATAAACCAGAGGAATTAACAGCACACCGTATCTCTTCATAACTTTATACAAAATACTTTACAAAGCTACAATAATTTTATGAATCCGGTCGGTTTTCCTTCTTAAAAAGCAGAACCTATTAAGTAAAAACTATCTAAAATTAATTGTTTATTTTACAAAATATATAATTTATCTACCTTTGTATCCGTAAGCTCATCTGTTCTAAAATCAATAAGCTATGGCACAAATAAAATACCCTATCGGAGACTCCAGTTTCCGTTATATCCGCGAAAACGGTTTCTTTTACATAGATAAGACAATGTCTATCTATAAACTGGCTCATCAGGCTAAATTCTGTTTTCTGAGTCGTCCGAGACGTTTTGGCAAAAGTCTCCTTGTTTCTACCCTTGAAGCTTATTTCAAGGGGCAGCAACATCTGTTCGAGGGGTTGGCAATAGCTTCCATAGAAAAAGAATGGCTTACTTATCCTGTACTGCGCCTTGACCTTTCGGCAGGAGATATGACTAATCCGGACAATCTTAAATCCTATCTGAATAACTGTATAAGTTATTGGGAAGATGAGTATGGTAAACGTGATACAGAGAAGACTTTGGCAGACCGATTCAAAGGTATAATACGTCGTACATACCAACAGAGTGGTCATGGTGCTGTCATACTTATTGATGAATACGATAATCCTCTGTTCTCTACTCTTGGTAATCCTAACACACACGAACAGATGCGTACTATGCTCAAAGGATTGTATTCTGTACTGAAATCCGAGTCAGACCATATAAATTTCTGTTTCCTGACAGGGATAACACGTTTTAGTAAGATGTCTGTATTCAGTGGACTCAATAATCTACAAGATCTCACATTGAAATCTCAGTATGCGGCTATCTGTGGTATAACACAGTATGAACTCGAAACTTACTGTACAGAAGGAATAAAAACAGTAGCACAAACTAACGGTTGGGACTGCCAGACAGCCATTGAACGTCTTAAAGCTATGTATGACGGATATCACTTTGCAGCTGTCTCTCCTGATATATACAATCCCTTCAGTCTTTTTCAAGCACTTCAGGACGGAGAACTACTACACTACTGGAACTACAGTGGAGGAGGCACCGAATTTCTATGGCGTCAGATCATGACTCTCAGCGACGAAAAAGCTCTGCTCAATGTGCTTTCGCCGGTAGTAGAACTTTACGATCTCGGTATCTCAGCAGAAGGATCACAATCACTGGAATCACTTTTGTTCCAAACCGGTTATCTGACTATAAAAGAAGTTTCTGACGATGGGGAATATTTTCGTCTTGGTCTACCCAACCGGGAAGTAGAAAAAGGTATGATGCGAGGTTTACTGCCTTTAGCCGCACGTAAGAGAACTACTGATCTCAACGCAGACATTTTATTCTTAAGCTATTTATGTCTTGACAGCACGTTACAAGCCTGATAAGACCAAAGCTTATCTCCTGTAAATCAGTGAAGGCGGAGGCGTGTGCCGGGACGGTCTTTTGCTTTGGGATTGAGAGCACGGAGGGCTGCGAGAGTGATACCGAAACGCTGTGAAAGACTGTGCATATCCTCGTCAGTGCCAATGGTAGCTGAGTCTATGTCATCAGGAGCATTATCGAGTTTAGGCTGAAGATAAACTTCCTGCCAGGCGCGTATCTCGCCATCGGTATCAACATCGTTGTAGGACATAAGCTGTTTAGCATCGACACTGAACTCGGCCGCAATATGAGAATAAGTATCACCCGGGACAGCTACTACATAGTGCAGACCACGCGAACGGCACACCGGGTGTGAAGCTATCAGTGTCTGACGGATGAACTCGATGGTCTCGTCAGTCAGACGACCGGCTTCGGTATCAAAACGATAAAGCGAATACCGTTCTATGATTGTGATAAGACGGTCAGCATAATGCGGATCGGTAGCATAACCGCAACGGCTCAGACCGGTGGCCCAGCCTCGGTAATCGGTACATTCAAGCGAAAAAAGCTCACGATAGCGTTTACCTGTCAGAAAGACAGAATGGTCTTCGAAACTCTCGCCGGCCGAATCATAGACACGGAAACATTCATCAGCAGCATCGTCGTCACGTAGCATCGAAGCACCCTTCCATGAAGCATGACACTTGATGCCGAAATGATTATTACCCTCACGGGCAAGTGTCGAACGGCCTGCGGCACTCTCAAGCAGACCCTGTGCAAGAGTTATGGAGGCAGGTATACCGTAGGCACACTGCTGTTCGACAGCCATGTTGCCGTAGGTATCTATATAATCGGTGTAGGAATCAGCATAAACTGCCACGCGGCAGCACAGCATCAGCAAAGCGCTCAGGAATAGTCGTATCACGGTTGCAGTAGGATTTATGCTGCAAAATTACAAAATTTTCAGCTACATTATCTACCGCAACGGACTAAATTCTTTCACTTCTTGCAAATATAGCAGCAAACAACTATATTTGCCTTCCGATCTAAACCAATCTGTTAAAAATAACGTTAAGGCCATAACAGCCCCCTGTAAGAAAAACCAGACTATGAAGACCTTTAATATCACCACCCTTGTCAAGGAAGTGCAGCCCGACGAGCTGGACTCCGCCGACCGTGAGCTTATAGAGGCGGCAAAACAAGCTACCGCACGCAGCTATGCCCCCTACTCAAAATTTCATGTAGGCGCCGCCATACGTATGGCTGACGGCCGCATAGTCACAGGCTCAAATCAGGAAAACGCAGCCTACCCTTCGGGTACATGTGCAGAACGCACAGCTGCCTACTGGGCTGCTTCACAATATCCAGACATGGCAATGAAAAAGATCGCTGTAGCTGCATGGACACGACAGGGACATGACGACAGTACGCCTGATGCAGACTGTTTTCAGGCAATGCCTATCAGTCCGTGTGGTGCCTGCCGTCAGGCGTTACTCGAATACGAGACTCTGCACGGCCCTATAGAAGTGCTGCTCTACGGCGCTGACAAGACATACGTGCTCCCGTCGATTAAATCGCTTCTGCCATTCAGCTTCACCGAATTCTAAAATTACAGACTATGAAAATACATCTACCACACGTAGCCACATGGCTGGCCGGACTCGCCGCAGTGTGTGCATTAGGTCTGAGTTCATGCGTAGTTGACAACAGCTGGTCGCCTGCCCCGCCTCCCGGCTGGAACGTATTCTACGACCCTGACCTTAACGGCTGCTGGCAGCTCATAGATGCAAACTCAATGGCCGTAGGAGGTTACGACATCAACTATATGGAGTTCGAAGGCAACGGTTACGGTTATTATTATTACTATGACCGGGGCTATCAGACTGAAGAACGTTTCGCTTACTACTGCCAGCTCAGCGGCGCGGCAGGCACCTCCGGCTATCAGCTCAATATACAGTATGAATATGACTCTCCGGTGACGATGAGTTACTGGTTTACAGGCAACCGACTGTGGATGCGATGGTGGGCTAACGGCTATACCAATACATACGTTTATCAGCGCATACCTTATATCCCATGGTGACAGATATACGGGGAGAAGCACAGAAAGCAACGTCGGGCAGGAAAAAGTACCTTCCGTATTTGCATAAGTCCTCCGTATTTCCTACCTTTGTACCAGAGAGGCTTCGATAGGCTATCGAAGCCTCTCTGGTACTTATTAATCAATGAAATTCCTAATTACTCAACTAAACCTGACTCTATGAGAAGAAATTTATCTCTCTTGGCCGCTTCACTGATGATAGGCGGTGCTGCACAGGCCTCAAGCCTGTCAGTAGACTTCGCTCAGATGACTGAGGCTGAGTTCGCCACGTGGTGCGTACTCGATGCTAACGAAGATGAGAAGACATGGGTCTTCAGCGAAGACGCAGTGCCTTCGCGTGTGTATTATACTTACCATTCCACCAATGATGCTGACGACTGGCTTTTCGCTCCCACCGTCACAGCTGACGAAGCCGGAACTTATCTTGTAGCCTATACCATCTACGGTTCTTCATACGGTGAGGCTCTCGAGGTGTGGACAGGTAACGGTACAACACCCGATACAATGTCACAGCTACAAGCCACGTACGAGAACGTCGGTCCGGAACATGCCTCTTACTATTTCATGCTTGACCTTGCCGCCGGACAGGAGCTCACTGTTGGCTTCCACTGTATCAGCGGTCCCGACAAATTCCGCCTGTATATTGAAACTCTCGATATAAAGCCTGTCAGCAATCCAGTTGACCTGCGTGTCAGCAACGTGCTGACACCTGTCACCGGCGAAGGCCTCGGACAGGAAACCGTATCAGTCGAGGTCAGCAATATAGGTCTGGTAGACGTCGACGGATTCGACATTTGTTATACAATCAACGGCGAACAGCTTACACGCGAACATGCAGACATAGCTCTTGCTGTAGGCGAGACAGCAACATATACTTTCGCTGCTCCTGCCGATCTGAGCGGTTCGCGCATGAAATATGAAGTTAAAGCATGGACCGAACATCAGGACGACTTTATGCCTGCCAACGATGCATCCACAATAATTGTCAAGCATATCGGCCCTGCCTCGATACCCTATTTCAACGGCTTCGAAGATCCCGAAGAGACTGAAGACTTCACTTACCTCAACCTCAACGAAGACGATGGTTACTGGCACATAGCCACAAACGACTGGATGATACACTTCTCGCGCACCGGCGATCGCTGTCTTGGTTACAACTATGACAATAACAACGATGCTGACGACTGGGCATTCCTCGACGGAGTGACAATGCAGCCGGGCTTCTATGTACTCAAGTACTGGTACAGTGCTACCGAAGGACATCCCGAACGTCTGCGCGTAGCTTACGGCAACGCTCCGACAGCCGAAGCTATGGAAGGTAACACACTTGCCGACTACAACCCCGTAATGAACAGCCATTATCAGGAAGGCATACATATTTTCGAGGTTAAAGAGGAAAGCAATATCCATATCGGTTTCTATTGCTACAGCAATAAGGATGAAAACTGGCTGCTTATTGACGATGTAAGTATCGATCGTGTAGACCCGACACGTGCCGACCTTATACTCACTGAAGTCTCCAAACCCGGTGCTTACTGGCGTAATAATGACAACGACGAAGCAGTAGTAACTGTACAGAGTGTCAGCATGGTTGACGCCGATGCACGCCTTGTAGCCTACATCGACGGCGAAGAAGCCGGTGCGACTCCGTTTACAATCCGTGCACAGGAGATAATGACAGTGAGTGTACCCGGTATCTATACCAACGTAGCTCCCGGCAGCCACACACTGAAACTGGAAGTTGAGTATGCCGATGACAGCAATCCGAATAACAACGTCTCCGAACAGACAGTACAGATACTCGGCGAAGCTAAAATGATATGGGATTTCGAGGACGGCGAACTGCCCGAAGAATTCACATACCGTGCCGAGGATACACGTGAAATCCATCCTGATGCCGGCGAGGAATTCAACGAGGACGGTTGGGGCATCTTCAACATACAGCACTATCTGCTCGGCCACCACGCTCTGGCTTGCTGCACATGGTTCACCGAACCCGGCTATGTTGAGCGCTGGCTTGTGATGCCGCGTATGCACGTCAACGGCGACAGCCACTTCGCATGGGAAGCCAACTCAATCAGTCCTCTTTATCACGAACAGTACCGTGTATGTGTATCGGCCGGTGAAGATAAATGGTGGGATTACAACGAGGCGCTTACCATTGACGATGAAGATGAATATGTAGCTACCCGAGGTATCGACCTCTCGCAGTATGCCGGACAGGATATCTACGTAGGCTTCAAGATCATTACCCGCGACGGCGAGGCTCTGCTGCTTGACAACCTGTCGTTCTTCGGCGACATAATGCTTTATGACGAATACATCGAGACAGGCGTCGAGACTATAGGTGATAACGGCGACGGTGAGGCACACTGGTACAACATGGCCGGTATCGAAGTAGACGCCGACAACGCACCTGCAGGTGTCTATGTAGTGCTCCGCAACGGTAAGGCTACCAAGGTTATCAAACGCTGATACGTCTGACTCCTTAACATGATATATACGGGACCGCAACCCTCTGACGAAGGTTGCGGTCCCGTATATATCATAAAAACACCTGTCCGGAGAGAGCCAAAGAGCCGACAAATCAGGAAATATGATTAAATTTGCACTCAGAA
>CAMWVA010000165.1 GCA_947177575.1 uncultured Porphyromonadaceae bacterium
TCTCTAACTAAGAGATACTGATAAATTAAAAGCGATAGGAAGTATCGAGAGGTCGATGCTTCCTATCGCTTTTTCTGACTTTGTCACTCTAATAGAACGTCACGGGAATAGCTCGCATCGTTCTAATACATTAGCCAACGTATCATCGAAAATTCATCAAAGAACAGAAGGGAAATGCTTTACTTAAATATAAATTAGCTAAGAAGATCATCTATAAGTTCTCGGGTAGACTTAAATGGACCAGTTATTTGGTCGGTTTCTACCTCTTCAAGTGCATCTTTAATAGCTGGGGTAGGCTTCTGAAGAGGCTGTGTAGAAGCACTATCAAGAGTTTTGGGAAGTTTCTTCATATCAGATAGTATGTGGGAATTTGCGGCAGGCGGGACATACACCTTTCAGCATAAAGTTGATGGCGCGGACGTGGAAGTCGGCGGGTAGAGGGAGGTCGGGGATATTCAGGTTTTCGAAGCAGTAGACTCTGTTACAGCGTTCGCAGTAGAAGTGTGGGTGCATGTCTTCGACGGAGCAGTGTTTGTCGCCGTGGCAGATTTCGTATTTCTCTATGCCACGTCCGTCTTCCATATTATGGATTACGTCCCGGTCAAGAAAGAGTGTAAGCACTCTCAGTATACTTGAACGCTCAACGGTCTCAAGCCGGGTTTCCAGTTCTATGAGACTCAGAGGTGAGTCAGCAGCGAGTAAAGCACGCAACACCATTATTCTGTTGGAAGTGGGTTTTATATCGGCTTCAAGAAGTATGTTAACCGGGTCAGTCATAAATCAATTATAGTTATAAAAGCTAAAATTATTAAAAGCTACTCTTTTATAAACAAATATGAAGTGACTTCTGAAAGTCTATGTATGACTTCCGGAGGTCTCTTCATATCTCATTATACTGTACGTTGGCTACACAGTATTACTTCACGACGACTTTGAGTGATGTATCGCCAACACGAACGATATACATGCCCGAAGCCACAGGTATGCTAAGACGGTCGGAAGCAATAGCATCAGTCATCCAGACAGTACGTCCGTCGAGAGCATAGACAGCCACCGGTTTACCGGCAAGACCTTCAGCTATTATCTCACCGTAAGCAGGACGTACCCAGCCTCCTTCAGCCTCAACATTCTGAACACCGCTGACATCGCCGCGCACCTCATAACTTGAGAAAAGAGCATAATGATTTTCGGTCGGGAAGTAGGCATCAATATATATAGCCACCCATTTCTTATCCAAGCACTTGTCAGGGAAAGGCATCTCTACTGTCTGCCAGCCGGAACCGTTGAACGGGAACTTGCCGATTTCGATGAAATCATTTGATTCAAACGTCACACCGTAAACAGTGACATCGGCAGCATTAGCACCTGTCCAGCAATTGAAAATGATACCCGGATCGGTAACACCTTCAAGATTAAACTTCGGAAGCATAAGCATACCATACTGAGTCGGTCCTTCAGAACGTCCGTAGCATGAAACTCCTGAAGGTACTTCCATCGAAAGGTCAATAAGACGAGGATTAACCACACCCCAATCAGAATCAACATAATCATCATCAAGACGTATGATGCGTATCGGACCATACTGGAACGAAGCATCTTTGAATTCCTCAAGCACAGGCAGATCGTA
The DNA here is from genome assembly GCA_947177575.1 of uncultured Porphyromonadaceae bacterium. Classification (GTDB taxonomy): domain Bacteria; phylum Bacteroidota; class Bacteroidia; order Bacteroidales; family Muribaculaceae; genus Lepagella. The sequence continues at coordinate 1,628 of CAMWVA010000165.1, forward strand.
AGGTTTACCGAGCGCGTCGGTAATCCAGCCTACCGTAGAGCAACGTCCGGCCACAGTCGAAGCAGCAATACCGAGACGGGCAGTAGCAAGCGGTGTACCAGCAGGTACGGTATATGTATATTCAAATACATTTTTACCAAGTACTTCGGTAATTTCCCAACCATTTTCACCGTACTCCATAAGGTTATAAACCACATCATCAGGGTCAATGTAATAACCATTCTCACCTTCGGTCGGAGCAGTCCATGTGGCTACCAGCGAAAGATTATCCTCAGACACATAACCGTCAATCGAACCTATCGGGCCGGGAACGTCTATACCGGTAAACACATCTGCGGTACTTTCCTGTCCGGCCATACCGTCTATTGAGGTTATTACAGTCACACGGTTGAAGCCCTGTTGTGAAGGAAGTTCCATACTTACATGTTCGCCGGGAGCAGCGGAAGCGAAAAGTTCGGTATCACCTAAAGCAACACGCACGTCAATAACTGTAGAAGCAGGTATCTGCTCACCTGTTATGTAAGTAGAAGGCATATTGAAATCAACAAGTGCCTTCAGTTCACCCTTAGGAGCACCCGTAACAGTAAGGTCGGTTACTTCCGAAGGAAGTTCAGTCGCGGCATGGAGTTTGGACACCTTTATATTACGCAAATGCAGACCGGTCTGATAAGGCTCGGCATCGGTAAAGAACGACAGATAATAGACACCGGGTTCCGAGATTGCGACACGCTGTGTATAGACATCATACTGCTTAGTATTGTTTACAGCACTCTTTTCGCGAATTGTGGCGCTTACGACTCTCGGGTCAAGTTCGCTATGCAGATAGACACCAAGTTCCATCTCAGGATACCAAGTGGAGAAATTACCCATTTCATAGCTGATTTCGTATGTGACAGAAGAATCGTCGAGCAGCATCGGCGGCATAAAAAGCCAGTCGTTAGATGGTATTCCGTTACCACGCGGACTTACGAAGTAGCCTGTGCCAGGATTTTCATCATCCTCAAAGTACTCCCAATAATCTCTGTCTTCATTAAGGTCGAACACTGAGCATACGTAGGCATCAGCAGGAGTCGGAATGATTTCGAAATCAGGTTGCCATGGCATACCGGCACGTATGCTTTCCGAACGTCCGGGAGCCGACAGACAACCCATATTGTCAGCCACTACAGTAGCTACGTATGAAGCGTAGGGCATATCCACAGGTAAAGTATAATCAAGGAAAGCCTCCTGAGTAGTACCTACCTCCACATCATTTATATATACATGATAGACTAATGAAGCGACATCAAGATAACCGTTATTTACACAGCGTGTCACAGGAGCCCATTCTATACGCGTATCTCTAAGAGTCACATCAGCGGGAGCGTTAGGCACATCATATCCTACAAAACGGGACATCCGGTTGACTGTACTTTTCTTACCGTCCTGTTCCACATAGAAACCGAATTCGTGTTTGCCCGGGTCAATACCGGCAAACTCAGCCGTCACTATATCGCCTGCGGCTGTGATACCTTCGGAATATTCCTCACCGTCGAACATTGTGTACCATTTCATATCTCCCGAAACAGTACCGCCGGCAAAATATACAGTCGGTATAAAATAGGAGATTTTAGCTGTTCCGGCTGCATGGTCAAATTTAGCCTCATCAAGTTCCGGAGCACGTATAGGAGCCGGGTCTGCTGCGGCATCTGCCATATAGAAGAACGGGAACTGTTCGAAATGATCGAAATAACCAAGCTTCGTAACTGTCTTTGTGGCGAGGTCTATCTCCGCAATAGAATATGTATCATCTACCTCGAGCGTCTCTAAGATAAATTTCTTCGATTCCGGCAGATACACCATTCCTGCTATAGCATACATGGTGCGCAGACCTGTCGGCATGACAATGGTCTGTTCACCGGTAGCCGGATTTATCTGCACAAAATCATCGTTACGGTTAATACCATAGAGCATACCGTCATCTGTGTTGAACGCCAGCGACACACAAACCTCAAGATAATCGGGAGTACGGACGCATACAGTTGCCGAAGGGTCGTTGCCCGGTGCCGAGAAATAAGCATAGCCCATACCGTTTTCAGAAGATGTATACCCATACACTCTATCAGCATCCGGATCGTATGCACTTGACCAGTAAGCAGGAAGATAATTCGGGAATGTAGTGACAGGGTCGAGAATATCAATCTCTCTGTCTTCGTATACATAGCCTGTATACGGGTCAAGTTCAAGGAAGCGTAGATCAGCTATATCGAAGAATGAAAGCTCGGCCATCACACACAGACGTCCCTCGCGCATCCAGCCCGTAGTAAGTGAATACCCCTTGGTAGTGTACTCATCAATAAATCTGAATTCCAATTCTGCATCAGTATTCATACGGTAGATACCGCACGACACCCCGTAGGAACCTGTATCCTGATAGCCATGCAGCACCTGTCCCTGAGGAGTAACCTCACGCAGCACCGCAGCAGCTGAACGTTTTATATGATTTTCACGCGCCGTAATAAGACCTTCGGGCGCGCAACGTGCGGGACGCTCAACGGCAGGCAAAGGCACATTGGCGACTGCCGGTGTCACAGCTCCCGTAAGAGTCATAAACACAAGCGGAAGAAATCCGGTAAATGTCGATTTTTTCATTTCAGTAGGTTATGTCAGTTGAATATGTACTAAATCAGATAGAGTCTCAGAAGATATGACGTTTTACAGATACCTGACCGTCCGAACCAACAACACGTAGAATTACAAAACCACGCAATGATGAAAGGTCAATACTATTATGTCCTGCTGCCAGGTTACGACTTAAGAGCACGGTACCGTCAGCCGAAAATATCTCAAGACGTCCCTCGCAAGCGAGATCAATATTAAGAACACCTTCTGTTACAGACATTACGTCGTCGGTACGAGAGACGATATTAATTCCGGAAGTATTATAATGTGCAGCTTCCATTTCATCGGCGCCAAGCACATAACCGGTATTACCGTCAAGAAGAAGTACGATGACAGCCGTATTATCCGGATTCATAACCTGCGAAGGCATACTGATAGGCATTGTCTTGTGTATAGCTATCTCTGCTTCACAAGGGTCATTAAGGAGTTCGCCGTAATAATCAGGCCATATACCACGAGCTACATGGTTATAGACCATCTCCGTATAGGGTATGATACTCTTATGTTCGGAATAGAACCTGAAGTAAGGCCAGAGATCCGCGCCATAAGTGTTCTCAACAGAAACCTGCGACACACCTGAAAGACCGTTTGTCTGATTGTAAGCAGGGTTATCACCACGTACATCGTTCTCAATCATCACGATAGCGACACGCTGGTTAATATCGCTCTTCGAGTAAGAGTTCTCTATCTGATAATTAACGGACAATTCACCGTTCTGCGTATAATCCACGCTTGCGATTGTGATTTTAGAATTGCTACGTGTAGCGGCTATATTACTGACTATATATTCATCTGAAGGGTCGCCGAGTTGCATACGGTTAAAGAAAGCCGAAGGATAACCGGAACTACCAGATATATTATAGGCATCTACAAGGTAAGCATCATCGTCCATAAGCATAGGGTCATTGGTGGTGTGCAGGGCAATACCGACGGCCTTTATACGTCCGTCAAGGCCGTCATAATGATCGGTATAATAATTCATGAAAGCCGCACCACGCGGACAGTATGTACACCATGTGCCCGTAAACTCTTCAATCACAGCTACAGCCGGGTAGGAAGTAGTCGGTGTCCCTATCTCACCGGTCACAACAGTAGGTTCAGCTCCTTCAGACATAGGAGTGAGCGTCACAGAATAAGCAAGACCGCCCTCCGGTACGGTTATATCTTCAAAAGTAACGGCTATACGGCTACCGCTTATAGTAATCGGTTGGTCATATTGCTGTGTCACAGTCTGACCGTTATATTCAAGCTCGGCTTTCAGCCCCGGTACATCGGCAGGTGTGCGAAGGTTAACATTCAGAACTATGTCGGTAGTCGAACCGGCTGGTAATACCGAAGGTGTCAGGTCAGTAACTTCCGCTATATAAGGTGCGATAGCAATATCGGTAAACCCGAGTAGTCCGGCATCTTCACCACGGTTGATAAAAGCGAAACAGACTTCTTTACCTGCATAACCGTTGAGAGCGATGTAGGAATCTTTTGAACGCACCTCTGACCCATAGCCTGTAAGAGTCGTATTAAGTAACGGTGTAGGCCGGAAACTGTCACGGTCCTGTCCATCTTCCGAAATCAGGACACGATAGCGGTTTGTAGCAAACGCTCCTGCCGAGACAGCCTTTAATTGTAAAACCTCAGCATCCGAACTGATGTGTATCGGTGGTGTCACAAGCCATTCGTCAGCAGTAGCAGCATACTTAAATGTCGAACAGCTCCACGCTGCTTTCATACCCCCGAGTGAGAACACACGGTAAGCCGCTCCTCCGCCTTCTGTACCGAAATAATCCTGAAAAGCAGACTCGACAACTTCGCCGATACCATAAGATTTCCAGCCATCCGGCAGAACTTCTCCATCAGACAAAGGTGTCCTGAAATCCTCCTGATATGAATAAGGAGGCAAAGTTACGGCACCATCAACAACGGTCGCACCAGAAAACAAAAGAGAAAAAAGTAACAGATGTTTCGTCATAATGAATGTGAGTTATATT
>CAMWVA010000166.1 GCA_947177575.1 uncultured Porphyromonadaceae bacterium
TAGCCTTCAAGACCTACTAACATATCGCCTTCCTCAGCTTCAAGAGCTGCCAGAAGGTCAGCAACAAGAAGACTTGCATCATCAACAGGACAGCCAATCCAGTTCCAGCCAGCGTGCAGCTGTACTGTATCAGTAGGATTATAGGCAATACCGGCTACACGGGCAGAGGTAGCTTCATCAGCACAGAGCTTGTAGGCAACTGCGGGAGCAAGTTTCTTAAGCGAACCAATCAAACCGTATTTCGGGTCGCGTATAACTTCCTGAGTCTGCGATAAGATGTGGTTCACGACGGTATTTTTGTCTCCTCCGACGAAGTCAGATACGGCAACCGGACTTTCCATGTTATGCGAAATCCAATTCCAATTCTGAGCCAGGTCATAGCCAAGATCAACTTTCTGAAGTTTATAATTGATTGTAACTACATCAGACTTATAAACATTCTCTTTACCGTTGTACTCGGCAAATGCTCTGACATTCATTTCATCACCTTCTCTGTCAAAAGGACCTTCATATTTCTTTCTTTCAGGGTTAGTAGCATCACTCGGGTCACTTTCGTCAAGAGTATAGTAGATATCAGCACCCTTAGTGTCTGATCCCATCTCTATCTTACTACCACTATAAAGTTTGTTGCCTCTTATACCGGTAGCTACGGGGTCAAATACCCAGATAGGATGTTCGCCAATAGCGAATTCAGCTATATCGATACCATCGTTAGCACGTAGATAAGCGTCGAATGAGCAGACTGCTACCTTCTCATCTGTTGCGGGACGAACAAACGAGCTTGCTGTCTCATTGAGAGTATAGCATACGCCCAAGGTTGTCTCGCCGTTAAATGAACCGTAGAGCGAGAAGTTCTTACCCTTTGCAACTGTCTCCTCGGGTAAGGGAGTAGAGGGTACATCGTAAATTGTATCATTCTGTGCCGAATAGGCGATGAATGTGACAGGAACGCTACGGTATGGAGCGGCTACGTTAGCCAAATAAGGATGATTAGCAACAAATTTAGTTTGCTGGGTAAGATTGTCTGACTCCTCGTCAGCGAATGAATACACATGCAGGCCGCTGCCTTCACGTTTTTCAATCTCCTCATCAATCTTAGGATCAATACTCCACTTAGAGGGAGTGAACGGAAGCATTAAACCTTTCCAGCCACTGATGTCATCTGAACCAAGGCTGCCCGAAATATCAACAGTGAACGAAATCTGATGATCACCGAGGTTGAAACCTGCAGGAGCACTGAACGCATAGTTGCCGTCAAGAATTATATCGGAAGCAGCCACACGGTTTTGGCCTATGCTAAGAATTATGTTCAGGTCCTCAGCATTAGGAATATCAATGCTACCCAGGTAAATGAGACAGTTAGGATTCATGCCTTTGAATGACTCTGCAGTTATGGCAGTACCGGCAGCGACACGTGCTCTTACACGTGCAGGAGCGTTGGCAGGAGCCTTACCGGCCGAAGGTATGATAAGACTTGTGAGCGAAGTACAGCCTTCGAAAGCACCCTCACCGATAGCAGCCACACTGGGTAATGTAAGGGTTGCGATGTTTGTACAGCCCTCAAAAGCACCGGCACCGATTTCAGTTACTGTCTCAGGCAAGGTAACCTCCTGGAGGTTCTCCATTCCTGCGAATGCACCTTCCGGAATAGACTCATTTTCTATACCTGAAAGGTCAAGTGACTCAACCGAATCGAAGTTGTCGCGAATCATCTCGAACTCTTCCTCACCCATTTCACCAGTGACAGTAAGTTCGGTGAATGATACTACGTCTTCCTTATCAAAAGAGCTAAGAGCATCAGCCGGAATAGCATCACCCTCATCATAGTGAGTAACACCGGATATTCTTATCCATGTATCACCTTGGAGTGCGGGAATAGTATATACACCACTCTGAGGTTCGAGTACCATTTCTCTTTCCTCATATTCAGGAGTTTCACCAGCCTTAGTCATCACCTTGGTCATAAGGTTGACAACGGGTTCTGTTTTAGACGGAATATCGGTAAGCTTAAACTTAATTTCGCTTCCCTCTTTATAGAGAACCGGCTTGACCTCGGAGTTCGGGTAAGGAGAATTACCTACATTATACTGGAAATAGACCATCGGCACATTTCTCCATTCACAGCCTTCCGGCATCTCAATTATCTGAGCCTGGATGCCATTAGCACCTTCCTTATTCTCAAAATTGATGGAGTAATAGAACCATATATCAATCTCATGGTTCTGAGGCATCCACGGACCAGATGTAGAAGAATGGAGGAATCTTATTCCATGTCTACCTGCCGTCATGCTCCAATGCTGATAAGGATATACACGTATGTTAGAGACTTCATACTGGTAAGGAGTCGGGTTGGCAAAAACATCCGCACCGTTATCATAGAGCTTAAAGGCTACTCCCGGACGTAGGAATGTCCTAAAATCCTTTCTAGTTTTTGGTTGCTGACAGTTAGGAAGTTCAAGTATAAATTCCACATCTGCAGAACCAACAGCAACATTATTAAGATCACCATTGTAATCATATACTCCGACACGAGATCTGTCGTTAATCTTCACCCAATAGTAATCCTTATGTTCGGCGGGAGTCTGATAGAGGTCGAGTTTCGACCACCATGTAGAAGGTACGCTATAGCTCTCCTCGGATCCCTTGGGAACTTCAAGAGAGATCTTGAAAGCGTTTTGGGGGAAGGGAGACATGTTACCACAAACAGGAGCCACCTTCGGTTTTGCGATGATCTTCTTCAGACCTACACAAGAGGCGAAGGCACCGTCGCCGATGTAGGTCACATTAGCAGGTATAGTGAGTTCCGAAATCTGTGTGCAACGTGCGAATGCATTCTTATCGATGCGCTCGAGATTGTTGGGGAGTATGATTGTACGGAGAGCAGAGAGACTGCCCGGAGTCGTAGGAGCGAAAGCGTTTTCGGGAATAGAATTGCCGGTCATCATAGCACCCTTGATGGTGACATCAGACATATCAAGGTCAATTATAACGCTGGCATGTGCACGAAGCGCATCGAAATCGCTGACGAGCATATTACCCATAAGTTTAACACGATCGGGACAGTCTGCAAGCTTGGAAGCGAGCTGTCCTTCCTGTATGTTGAATACCATATAGTCGCCGGCATCGGCATCCTTCACTGTGATAGTGACGTCAAGATCTTCAAGAACTGCCGGAACGGATACATTGGCAACAGGGACGTTGGTAGCCTTGGTCTCGCCGTTGATTGAGACAGTCACACGCTGAGCCGGATTGATTGCAGTAACCTTAACGTTGAAAGGCATACCACGTACTACCTGAGAGGCACCGCCATCAATTCTTGCTCCTGTAACGCTTTCGGGCATAGTGACGTTATGGTAAATCACCGGATTGTTAATTGCCTCAAGACGGTCGGTAATAGTATTATCTGCACCGCCCACGAGTTGCCAGTCTTTCTTATTGTAGGAAGTAGCAAGACGAAGCTGGTTACCCTCTTTCACCTGTGCCTCTTTTACCTGACAGTAGAAATTATATGTTGTAGTCTCACCGTTGCGGCTGTAGTAGTTACTTATAATTGAGGATATGAATTCCTTTATATTACCGTTTTTATCAGTAAGTACCATACCGTAGAATTTTGCAGCATCATCTCCCTGAGGAATCTTGATGGCGTTGGCTCTTACAGTAAAGACCTTATTAAACGGAACATTCACAACATCAGTCACAAGACCTATACCTCCTAAATCACCGGTGAGTTTCCAAGTCTGGTCAACCGTAGTGGACTGGGGCTGTTTGAACTCAGCGTGAATCAAGGTATTACTGTTAATGGTTGCACGGTAGACACCATTCGCATCAGCGGTGAGGCGTGTGGAGTTGGCATACACCATCATAGTGGCATCCTCGAAAGAATCATCGGTCTCAAGTCTGAATTCGTAGTTTTCGCCCTTGTTGAACTTAGTCCCTTCAGTGATGGCAGTAAACTTCAAGCCCTTCTTTTCTGCTACAGTTAAGGAGAATGTTGTGGCAGGTACAGGATCTTCCTCTACAATTTCTTTGAAGTCCTGCCAATATTCCTTAGCTTTATAAGCTGCGGTTGCACCTACAGGAACAGTCAGTTTGGTCTGAGGAGTACCTGTAAATACACACCAGTTAACCCATGCCGGTGAAGAACGGCGCACAGTAACTTCACGAAGCTGGTTACAGCCTGCGAATACGTTATATTCCCATGTGGCTACTGAAGCCGGAATTTCTATTGAAGTCAAACCGGTGTTACCCAGACAAGCGTTCTTAAACGTGTTAAGATTTGAGGGAAGAATGATAGTCTGCAAGCAACGATAATCTCTGAATGCATTCTTAGGGAGTGCATTAGCCGGATTGGCACCGCTGGCAACTATATTTACCTGAGAGATGTCGAGACGATTTATTCTCATGCGCTCACGAATGAAGGCGAAGTCCTCTGCATTCATAGTGCCAAACAGAGTGAGATCCTTGATTGAGGAAGTCTCATTCTCATCGAGCATAGTCTGAAGCTTACCTGCCTCAACCCAAAGAGTACTCTTTTCAAGCACATCGGCAGCATTCTGAATTACAAGGATTACAGTCTGGTCTGCCAATACGTTGACCAACTTATAGTTGTTTGAAGCATCAGGAGTAAGAATAAAACCATTTGCCTTTACTGTTATTACCTTGTCAACAGACTGAGGAACTACCTTAAATGAATAGTCACGACCCTTAATAACTCTAAGCTCATTGGCAGAAACTTCTGCATCGGAAGAAGAAGCGGGAAGTGTGATATTGAAGTAAGGTATCGAGGCGTTCTTTGCAAGCATCTCACCGGGAGCTAACAGATCACCGGCTACAGGAAGCCACTTCGAATCACCTGAAGCCTGAGTCACAAGACGCACTACGTCACTGTCACCTACCGATACGCCGGAAGGAAGTGTACAATTAAAGTCAATATATTTACGAATCTGAAGTGCCCAGAGAGTAAAGTTGCTACCGTCGTTCAGAAGAGCCTTCTGATTACCTGCGGCGTCAAAAAGAGCCACTGACAGCTTACCGTTGAAATCAGTGTTCGAAATATTCTTCAATGCACCTACTCTGACAGTAAATGCTCCTCGGGTTATGTCTTCGACATCAAGGGTAAGACCTACCTGCTGCTCGTCGCTGGTGACATGTATCGGTGACCATTCGAGAGCATTGGTAGCGGGCTTGATGTTGTAGACGATAGTCATCAGGTCATTGTAATGATGAGCTTTGCTGACTACAGGATTCAGTGCGTCGGAAGCATAGTAACCGTCGGCCGAACCGCCCCAGCCCCAATTGATATGGAGATAAGGAGTGTCACCGCGCATCTCATAGCCGTCACATACGAAAGCGTGACCGGCTGATACGTCCTGACCGCAATATAGCACAGGACGGTCGGCGTCAATCTCAGCCACAATTATATCATCCCATGTAGCTCTGTCGAGTTCCGAGCGCTTCTTATAAGATACGCCGGCGTCATAACCGAACATCGAGCTCAGTGCGTACGGTACCTTAACCTCAAAGGCGCTTGAGCTGGACATACCGAAATCGGTACCGATAGCGATAGCGGCGTCAGCTACAAGAGTGGCCACAGCGTCAGCTTCCTCATTTGTATAGCCACTGCGGTAATTATCATTACGCATTGTGCTCCAAGCATAATCGGAAGACTGACCGGCGTTAACCAAAGATGCAGGACGAGAAGCCGGGAAACTATGATACTTCATAATCTCGGCAAGCGCAACACCTACACAGCCGGTCAGACGGCGGTTAGGTATGTTGTTGTTGAACGGTGCCTCCTGACTCCATGTAGGAGTAGTAAGAAGCTTCTGGCTTGATGCAGCCCCCATACGAGGTGCACGGGCCATAGAACTACCGTCATAGACAGCTGCTACCGGGGTCGAGAGAAGACCGGTAGCTGCTTCCGGCAAAGCATCGGTATGCCATACTGAACTGTAGGAGTAACCAATCACCGGAATGGTGTTGTCCTCGGCCGATACTATCACGAATCCCTGACCGTCCTTAGCATTGAACACATAACAGACCGGATTCAGGGCATCATCAGTGGCCGTGTAAACAAGGGTGAAAGCATCCCTGTCGGCCAGCCGGTAGAGTTCGCTTGACTGAAAGAAATCAGCGGCGACGTCCTTAGCATCTTCCACACTCAATGTGGCTGCCCCCGCTGTAAAGCCCGGAAACAACGCACATGAAGCGAGAATCAGCTTCTGCCGAATTGATGTTAGCATAAGATGTTATTTGTT
>CAMWVA010000167.1 GCA_947177575.1 uncultured Porphyromonadaceae bacterium
GTCTCCGCCAGGGGCTCTGCCCCGTCCCCGAAAGCTCTGCCCCGCCAATTTCTATTCCCATAATTATGCCATCCCTCGTCCCCCGCCGTTACCTCCTTCCCTTCGTGCTCATCACCACCCTCTTCTTTATATGGGGTTTCGCACGCTCGGTGCTTGATGTCCTCAACAAGCACTTCCAAGAAGCTCTTGACATATCCCTGACCCGTTCCACCATGATTCAGGCCAGCACCTACGTAGCCTACGCCCTCATGGCCCTCCCCGCCGGTATTATCATCACCCGTTGGGGCTACCGACGCGGCGTAGTACTCGGCCTCCTGCTCTTCGCTGCCGGCGCCTTTATTTTCATACCCGGCGCCTCAATTATGTCATTCAATCTCTTCCTGCTCGCCCTCTTTGTCATAGGCTGCGGCCTCGCCGTACTTGAGACAGCCGCCAACCCCTACGCTGCCGAACTCGGAGTCCCTGATACAGCCGCCAGCCGTCTGAACCTCTCCCAATCATTCAACGGCCTCGGCTGTATACTCGGCCCGGTCACCGTAGGCGGTTTTCTCTTCACTGGAGAAGGCGGCTCAGTAGCCGTACCCTACACCGTCATGGGTGTCATCGTAGTCATTATGGCTATCGTCTTCAGCCGCGTCACACTGCCCGAAATAAGCATACCCCCCTCCGGTGACACCGATACTGTCGAACCGACCATCAGAGAATCAATCAAAGCGCTTTGGTCAAATAGCAATTTCCGCATCGGTCTGTTAGCATTATTTTGTTACGAAATAGCAGAAATAGCAATTAATTCTCTATTTATCAACTATGCTACTTTCGACGGCTGGCTCGATAAAATGACCGCTACAACCGTACTCTCTTTCGGTGCCCTCGGTCTCTTTATGCTGGCTCGCATCATCGGAAGTGCTGTCATGAGCCGTATTGATGCTCGTAAGGTGCTATCTCTGTGCGCCGTCATGACAATACTCGGCTCCTTAGCTGTTACCGCACATCTCGGCGCTGTTTCGCATATTGGTATTTTCGTCTGTTATGCTTTTGAAGCTATAATGTTTCCTACCATCTTTGCAATGACTATCAGCGGTACAGGACGTCATTCCAAGATAGCTTCGTCATTCCTGATGATGACACCCCTCGGAGGTGCTGTAGGTGCCTATCTGATGGGTCAGGTAGCCAACATATCCGATATGTCCACAGCTTTCCTTGTACCCTGTGCGGCTTACTGTGTGGTTCTCTTTTATTCACTTGTCAATACCCGTAAGAAAAACAAGAAATGAGCTATAATATCTGCTGTCTTGGTCATATAACTCTCGACAAGATAGTCACTCCGCATCATACCGTCTATATGCCCGGCGGAACCGCTTTTTATTTCGCTCACGCAATGGCCAATCTCAATCATTCTCACTTTCTGCTCGTCACCGCTTTGGCAGAAAGCGAGATGAAGGCTGTTGACGACATTCGTGCCTGCGGTCTGGAAGTAAAAGTGCTTCCGAGTCGTAAGTCAGTATATTTTGAGAATATATACGGCGAAAATTCAAACAACCGTACCCAGAGAGTGCTTGATAGGGCTGACCCCTTCACTATCGACGGAATAGGTCACATAGACAGCCGTATCTTTCATCTCGGCACACTACTCGCTGACGATTTTTCTCCTGAAGTAATACGTCATCTTGCCTCACAGGGTCGTGTATCGGTCGATGCACAGGGATTTCTGCGTAAAGTTGAAGGTGAGCAGGTATTAGCTACTGACTGGACTGACAAACTCGAAATGTTACCCTACATCGACATCCTCAAAGCCAACGAACATGAAATGCTATCGCTTACAGGGTCATCCGATCCTTATGAAGCAGCCCGCAGTCTGGCCAAATGGGGCGTACACGAAGTAGTGCTTACTCTTGGCGACCAAGGTTCTGTTATATACGCCGACGGACATTTCCACGAGATACCGGCTTACCCTGTCGATAAGGTTATTGACGCTACCGGGTGTGGAGATACCTATATGGCCGGCTATCTTTATAAGCGCGGCGAAGGCGCAGGAATTGATGAAGCCGGTGCCTTCGCCGCTGCCATGTGTACACTCAAGCTGAAACATTCCGGTCCTTTCGATGGTACCGAAGCTGATGTACTTCAAATCATAGAAAACGATCAAATCCCATCTGACCGTCAACAATAGTAAGTACCTCTGACGGACTGCTGATGATGTGATCAGCGTATGCGCGACGTAGCTCTGAAACGGGTCGGAATCCCCATGTCACACCTGCCGACTCGACACAGGCTCGCCGCGCTGTTTCTATATCTACTCCTGAATCTCCGCACATCAGTACCTGTGCCTTAGGTGTGGGAAACTGATTGAGCAGAGCGAATACTATCGATGGGTCAGGCTTGACGGGCCGGTCCTCTACCTGACCTAGAACACCTACAAACGGCACATTAGGAAAGAAATGGCTTATAATCTCCTCGGCTGCCGCCTGATATTTATTGGTAGCCACTGCTACTGATACACCTCGTTCGCCAAGCTGAGTAAGCAATTCCGGTATACCCGGATATGGCTCCGTTGTGTCAGTACAATGAGCGTCATAATACTCCCGAAAATAGCTCAGAAGATCATTAAGTGTATTTTCATCCACCTCCGGGGCAGCACGTTCCACAAGTTTACGCACACCGTTCCCTACCATATAATTATATGCTGACAACGGGTGCGCAGAATAGCCCATTGTCCTGAGTGCGTGATTACAGGCGGTGCCTAAATCAGATATTGTGTTGAGCAGAGTACCGTCAAGATCAAATATTACCAATTTTTTCATACTGATTCCTTATTTTCTTTAAAACCTGTCAGCCCCCCTGCCGGTTCAGCATGTCAATTCTCAGAAAGGATAACCTATCGAGAAGTGGAATGAGGAATCACGATGCCAGTCAGGATGTATAAGCGGCCATTCCACAGCTCCGAGAGCCGGATTACGGGCTTTCATACCCATATCGAAACGTAGCAGGAAGTAGTTGAAGTCCATACGCAGACCAAGGCCGTAAGCAGCTGCTATCTCTTTGTAGAAACTGTTGAATTTAAATTCTCCGCCGGGTTGGTTTGGGTAGTTACGTATGGTCCAGATGTTACCGGCGTCAATAAAGGCTCCGAGTTCAAGCACCCAGAAGAGCTTGGCACGATATTCCACACTTGCTTCAAGACGTATGTCACCGCACTGGTTTATGAAGTCGCTCACTGAGTTTGTACCGGGATAGCGTCCCGGACCGAGCGTGCGTACATCCCAGCCGCGTACACCGTTGGCACCACCTCCGTAAAAGCGCTTCTCAAAAGGAAGTATCGTTGAGTTGCCGTATGGTACCCCTATACCCGCTCCGGCATGAAAAGCCAGTGAGTTGCGTGTGTCGTAAACATGTACGAGGGCATAATCGGCTTCAGCTTTAAAATATTGTGAGTAATGTATACCGAATATTTTATACGGAACTTGATGAAAATCACTTCTATGAGTGAATATGCTATTCAGTGCGAAAAGTAGATTACCGGCTACTTCCGTATTAACTCTTATCGTATATATATTACTTTTGGGCAGAAAACCTGTTCCGGCTCGTTCGCGTTTATTGGTATGGTAAAAACTATAGCCCATACGCATTATGAAGTGATCTTCATAACTATAACGAAGCAATGGATTGTCAGGTGCTATCTGGTCAAGAAAGTCGTAAGTAGATTCAGGCAGATAGACATAGTTTATATCTACCGGGGTGTATGTATGACGGTTACGTGTCACACGCTCAGTCCATTTGTAAGACCAGCCGGCTGTGGAGATAATACGTGTGTATTCGGGACGCTCCTGATAATTGAGCGATACGTTAAGTTCAGTCGTAGCGTTGATTCTGCGCTTAAATCTTTCTTTTAACAACGGAGCCTTGAATTTCGGAAAGTTTACTCCTAAATCGACTGAGTATTCCATATATCTGTCATGCAACAGACCTTCAAGATTACCGCTCAGCGATTCGTATGAACCGCGCAACTTGAAGTTTAGGGTTTCCGACCCGCGACCTATGTTGCGATGTGTATATGTCACCGAGGCTGCCACACCAAGGTCACCTTCAGAATTGGTGCCTTCAAGCTCCAAAGCCACACTCTGACTTTTTCCAGGCGTCAGAAGTACGTATGCGTCTATCAGACCTGTCTGTGACGGGTCTCCGACAGGCAGGAAACGTATATTGACAAATTTCAGAATATTAAAACGCGACAAGGCTTGATAAGTACGGTTCACATCCCTTTGATCGTATGCCAGGCCGCTACGTATGAAGCAGTTATCGTAAAGCACCGACGGACGCAGATAATGTCTGGGCCCATAAAGCACACTTATATCTCTGTAATTTACCGTATCCGTAGCCTGAAGGCGGTTAAGCGGTATTGATTCCGTCGGGTCGTAATCAGTCACAAACACCACACGCCTTACTATATATGTGCGGTGTGAATCAAAATAGATTCTCTGTTCGGCCGTGCGTTCGTGCGGTTTGGCTATTTTCATAGTCAGATCTGTCAGCAGACTGCCTGCTGTAGTATCGGCGTTGAAGGTTATCAGGTCTTTAGTGAAAGCATAATAACCTCTGCTGTTCAGTCGCGATGTTATGATGTCGCGCTGCATGTCGAGCAGATTACGGTCCAGAGCTATTCCGGGTTTTACGGGCAGACGGGCTGAATCAGACAGAACAATAGCCCTCATTGCCGAATCCGGTATATCGTATGTCACACTTGCTATAGTATGGGCCTTACCCGGATAGAGACGATAGCCTACACGCATCTTCCGGTTTTCACTGTCAGCTAAAGTGTCCACTTTGACTTCGGCAGCTAAATATCCCTCGTTCACCATCATCTTGCGCAGTTGCTCGGCACCTGCTTCGGTAAGAGCGGAGTCATATATCACCGGAGGTTCACCTAATTTGCGTATCCAACGGTTATACCAGCGTGTCGTGTCACTACCGCTCATATTATAGATGCCTAATCTGAATTTCATACTCCATAGCATCTTATGATTGGGAAGCTGACGCAGATATACATTAAGCTCCTCACGCTCGCGCTCATGACCGGTACTGTCAACAGCCGTTATGCTCACTCGGTCAAGAAGATACTCCCCCTTAGGTACATGACGACTGGTCGAACACGATGCTAATAACATCGCGCCTAACATTATCATACCCGCACGGCGGGCCCGACGGCGATAGAGTTGTGGCATATTTCGATTGCGGCAGTGCGGTGGTTTTGCAGTTTGGGGGTACAAAGGTAAAAATTTTTTCGCTATTTCACCCTCCTCCGGTGTTATCTCTTTTGAAACCAATTTTTACATCCCGCTCTATGACTCCAGAATATTCCGAAACATATTTTCTCTCCGCCGGTGAGACTAACCCCGAACAGGAGCTTTCTCTACCTCTGCTCACAGCTAAAATTATCGACATAGCTACCGCTCACGCAAATTCACTCGGCATAGGTAATCCTGCCATGGCTGACATTCATGCAGGCTGGGTACTCTCACGTCTCACTATCGAAATGATCTCTTATCCTCGTGTCAATGACACCTACACCATCACTACATGGATCGAATCATGGAATCGTCGCTTCTCCGAACGTGCCTTCATGATTACCTGCAATGGCCAGATTATGGGCTATGCCCGCTCCATCTGGATGGTTATGGATATCGAATCCCGTCACAACGTCGGGCTGGCTCACCTTAACCTTCAGCCTGATATGATTTCAACACGACCATGTCCTATCGCTCGCCAGACACGTCATTGTCAGATAGTGCCTATGGACACAGCCCAACTCCCTGCCGGAGCCATCAAAGCCACAGCTCCAGCCACCCCATATACCTTTAAATACTGTGACCTTGACTCTTACCGTCACGTCAACACCGTCCGCTACGTAACGATGCTCCTCAATCAGTTCACCCTTGCTGATTTCGACGCCACCTTCGTCGACCGCCTTGAGCTCTCCTTCCTCCACGAAACCCGCTACGGCATGAGCGTCCGCCTCCTCCGCGCTGACTCTACCTCCCCCCTCCCTACCACCTTTCTCTTATAAACAACTACGAGACCACGAAAACAAACTAGAAATGGAATAC
>CAMWVA010000168.1 GCA_947177575.1 uncultured Porphyromonadaceae bacterium
AAATAACTGTTCTTTACTCCGCGCCTAACTATTCTAAATATAAAATTTGCCGGGTGCCCGCTTGTTTGGATTCAAAACGTCCGTCACGCCGAAAATTACTTTCAAGAGGGAGGAAAATTATCAGAACTCCTGGCCTAATATAAAGTGAAGCTGACTGCCTCCGCGACGTCCCCAGACTTCATCGAAACCATAGCCCCAGTCAATACCGAGCATACCGAGCATGGAGAGGAACACACGTACACCGACACCGGCGCTACGTTTAAGATTGAAAGGCGCGAAGTCACGTACCTCGGTCCAACAGTTACCTGCCTCAGCGAAGGCAAGAGCATAAATTGTTGTAGCGGGCTGGAGCAGGAAGGGAAAGTGAAGTTCCATACCGAAACGTCCGTAGGCATAACCTTCATAACCGAATGGAGTGAACTGACCATTCTCATAACCGCGCATAGCTACTGTCTCAGTAGCATAGGTGTAAGAACCGGTCATACCGTCACCACCGAAATAGAATGTCTCGAAAGGTGATTTCACATTCTTATTATACGAACCTAACAGTGCGAAATCGGCACGTGTCATAAGTACCAGTGTCCAGTTGCCTTCCGGGTCGGTAAGCGGTGTGTAGGTACGGCTCTTCCAACGTACTTTCCAATATTCAATCCAGCGGTAAAGTTCTTTGCGTGCCTGAGGGTCACGTAGTGTCACTGCCTCGTATGACAGTTTTGCCCAATCCTTATGATGACTGAACAGTGAGGCTGGCGGAGTAAACGTAGCTTCTACAGAGAATGTCGAGCCTCGACGTGTATAGAGTGGGTTATCTATACTTGAACGCGACAACGTAAGACCTAAAGTCAGAGAATTTGAAGTACCGGTATTCATGTAGTACATGTAATCCCAGTTTTTCAGATAATACCAACGGTAGGCTAATGTCGCCTGGAACTGGAAATAGTCATCAGGCCATGTCAGACGTGTTCCGAATCCTATCGAGACACCGGCCATCTGCAACACCTTATTAGGGTCGTATGCATTCTGATAGTAGTAATTATAGTTCGAACCGTATGAACCCTGATAGTAAAGGGCATTGGCTATGGAGTTATAATAATTATTATTATAGTAATCGTAATTTACACCTGTAGCACGGCTGTAGTCGAGCGATACCGAGAAAGCGTTAGGGCGCTTGCCTCCGAACCAAGGGTCATAGAACGAGATATTATAACTTTGGTAATATTTGGCGTTAGTCTGTGCTGAAATCGAGAATGTCTGACCCTCGCCACGCGGTATTATACCTCTATAAGCTGACGGGTTGAACAGATTACGCATCGAGAAATTGGAGAATGACAACGCTAACTGTCCGGTTACACCGGTCTGGCCCCAACCGAATGACAGCTGTACCTTATCGTTGGCTTTTGATTCAAGATTAAGTACGATGTCAACAGTACCGTCACCGTCATTGGGCTCAGGGTGTATGTCTATTGTCTCGGGATTGAAATGTTCAGAGGCGGCTATTTCACGATAAGAACGTATAAGGTCCTGTTTTGAAAACAGATCACCCGGACGCATGTTAAGACTACGGCGTATAACCTTCTCATATAGCTGGTCGTTACCGTTGATAATAACACGATTGATTTTTGCAGGCTGACCTTCATAGACACGTAACTGCAGCGAGATGCTATCACCCTTTACATTTTGTTCTATCGGCACTATTGACGAGAAGAGATAACCTTGGTCCAGATAAACATTGTGCACAGCATCATCGTCAAGTTCCAGACGTTTGTTGAGAAGCTTCTGATTATAGACATCTCCGGGATATATACCTAAAAGAGCCTGAAGATTATCAGTGGGATATACAGTATTACCTACCCATGTTATATCATTGAGATAATATTTGTTACCTTCGTCTACAGTCAGAAAGACATCTACTGTCTTATCGTCATACCGTGCTACGGAATCATGGGTTATGATAGCGTCGCGGTAACCCAATTCATTATATTTCTCTATTATGCGTTTTTTATCATCGGCATAATCAGAGTCAACAAACTTTTTCTGTTTGAACAGATTCAGGATATTGCCCTTCTCGTTTGTTTTCTTCATGGCCGACTTAATCTTGTTGTCGGACAGAACTTCGTTGCCGTCAATATATATCTTGTGTACCTTCACCTTATTATGACGGTCAACGGCAACATCGAGAATAACCTGATTGTCCTTAGACAAATCAGGCTGCTGGGTGATTATAACTGAAGCATTTTTGAAACCTTTGTCGGCGTAATATTTCTGAATCACCTGCTTCATACGGGCCACGATATTAGGTGTGATCTGCTGACCCGGTACCATTGCCAGACGCTCGTCTATATCTTTCTTCTCACCTCCCTTAGTGCCTTGATAGCGTATTTCAGACATTCTGGGTTGCTGACGCAGTGATATTTCGAGCCATGCTTTGTCGCCGGCTATCTTTTCAACTTTGATCTGAACCTTTGAATACAGACCCTGACGGTAGAAACGCTTCACAGCATTGGTGATGGCATCGCCGGGCAGTTCTATACGGTCACCTATGGCCAGACCTGAATAACCGGTGATAACATAATCCTCGACATTAGGTACTCCCGTGACTTTGATACCGGCGATTTCGTATGTACGCGGCATCGGCGAGTAGATGATGTCAGGATTATATATGGTATCTACCGGTAAGGCTGTTATGCTCTCACCGGTGTCCTGTGCCTTAATCGACAACGGCATCAGTGCGGCTGCCGCTATGCTTAAAGGCAGATATGTTTTATATATGCGGTTCATGTCGTGGTTAGACTCCGTGCGTACCCCTTAGGGTAACGCAGCGGTGATATTGTAATGGCTTTAGGAAAGATTATATTGTGGCCGCCGTGTGCTGGTCAGAGCCTGTCACAGTGTATCCGGACTCTGCTGCACCTGTTCGCTGGTTTTACCGAAGCGACGCTCGCGCTGCTGATAGTCTATTATGGCACGTGCGTATGCTTCCTTACCGAAATCAGGCCAGAGGGTAGGAGTGAAGTAAAGCTCACTATATGCAATCTGCCATAACAGATAATTAGATATACGTTGTTCACCTCCTGTACGTATCAGCAGATCGGGGTCAGGCACTCCGGCTGTGGCCAGATGGTTAGCAAATACTTTTTCGTCAATGCTGTCGGGGTTAAGTGTTCCCTGTACGGCTGCTCTGGCCAGACGTCTGGCTGTGTCTGCTATTTCCCAACGCGATGAATAACTCAGGCACATAAACAATTGCAAACCTGTACAGTGTGCTGTGGCTTCACGACAATCAAAAAGACGCTTACGCGGTCCCTCAGGTATACGTTCCATATCGCCTATCAGATGAATACGCACATTATTGCGCAACAGTTCAGGCAATTCTCGTTCTATTGCCCAGCCTATGAGGTACATCAGTGTCTCTACCTCTTCGGCAGGGCGGTTCCAGTTCTCGGTCGAGAAGGCGTAGAGTGTAAGATACTTTATGCCAAGATCGGACGAGAACTCTGTGACGTTATGCACGCTGGTTATACCCGCGTAATGTCCGTCAGAACGCTGTTGTGAGCGGTTCTTAGCCCAGCGTCCGTTGCCGTCCATGATCATTGCCACATGTCGTGGCAGCCGTGTCATGTCGATTTGTGCAAGCAGTTGGTCGAGATTGTGTTCCTCCATATCGCTTATACGTGGTTGTGTCAGTCTTTATAATTGCATACGGCACAGCGTTTGCTGAACTCATAGCTTATGGTGAGCGTCAATGTGGAATACCAGTCGGTATTCTTCATCAATGAGCTCTTAAAGGCATACGGGTCCTTGAGAGCTGCTCCGTCAAGACGGTCGGTGAATGTTTTCTTCATCAGAAACTCGAGACCCAGATTCCAACGGCGTGAGAGTTTATACTTCACTCCTACGCCGAACGGTATTGTGAAGGCTGCACCGAATCCTGAAGCATCCCATACGGTCACTCCGAGTCCGCCGCATATATACGGAGTCCAGCGTTTCAGTTTACGGTAGCTTTCACCTATTCCATAGCTGAAAAAGTTGAACTCAAACAGCTCTGACAATTCGAAGAATGTAGTCGAGAACTTTAGTGGCTGTGCTTCGGGAGGCAATACATTTTCTATTGACGATGAATCGCCGCTCAGTCCGCCTGCGAATAAATTTGTTTTGAATGCTATACGCGGATTAGCGATATAACGTAGCATTGCTTCTACGTCCCAGCCGGGATGGGAATAAAGATTTCCGTCGTTGGCATCACCGAGGTAACCGGTCATACCTATGCCACCTCCTACGTCAAACCGGAAGTCCTCCTGTGCCTGCACCGGATTTTTGCAGAACAGCAGGTAGAGCAGTATAGCAGTTACCTTCAGCCATAGTGTTAATCCGTGCGACCGGCTTTGTGAGCTATCTGTCATCACATCAGAGGAGTATATGTAAGACGTGCTAACACACCGCGCCAGATTATATCGTTGAGTTTGTCTGTACTGTCATAACCGCCGAACAGATAGATATAGGGGCACTCCCAGTTTATCTGGTAGCCATCTATATCGTAAACTATACGCATCTGACCACGTAGTGACGGATTAGCTCGACTGGTCCATGCCTCGGCAAGGTTAGCTTCACGTGGCGAATTCATCACCACACCATCTGCGTTATATCCCGGTTGCATAAATTCAGGCATCTGCATCAGAGCTGGCGCTTTACTCCAGTTTACACCGTTGGTGTAACTGACATATACCGACCGGTTAATACTGCCGTCGCTCAGGCGTCCTCCGAAGAGAAGCCATACATTAAATTCAGTCTGTATCCATGCCGTCGAGGTCTGGCGATAGATATAATATGGTACCACTACGGGACCGTCAAGTGCCGGAGGTGAGGAAACATCGAGACGTGTCCATGTATTACCGTCAAATCCCCATGTCGCTGCCGTAAGAGTACCGTCAGCCATACGTCCTCCTGTCATCAACCCTACAGGGCGTTCTGACCAATCTGAATTCACAGTAGCGAAAGCCGAATAGCCTGTAAGGGGAAAATCATTTTCAAGTGCTGTCTCTGGCAGGTCGGAAGCAGGATAATGTACATGGCGGAGTCCCTTCACGGCATCACCGCCTATACCTAAAAGCACGTCTCCGTATGCTCCTATTATATTGAGCCATGTTTCACCGACTGATTGCCACTCTATGCCGTCAGGAGAGCTGAATAACTCTCCGTCTTTAGAAAGCATATACAGAGCCGAAGGGGTAGCTGTAAATGTAGATACACGCATTTCTTCGGGGGGAGTGAATTGTGTAGTGTTCCAGCGGGCGGTCATAAGGTCGTCCGTTGTTGCTAAAGTGTACGAACCGTCGTTCTCTTCTATCATAGTGAACACAGTATCATGCCACTTAACAGTCTTCTGGCTTACAGGATTATCGAGGCGCGAAGGTAACATTGTGTTAGCCATACGATCCCATATCACTGAATCCGGATCATTAGTGTGTACATTAACCTTGATGGTATATACACTTTTAGTCACACCGTCAAGACCGGTAAGTGTAAGCTGCACCGGGCGGGTAAAGTCAATTGAGTCGGTCGGACTGCTTTTATAATCGAATGTTTTGACTTCCGTACCGTCATCTACCTTCAGTTCGGCCGCCGATACATCGGATGGATACGTAATGACAGGTATGAGTCTGCTGACTTTGGTACCTACCGGCAGGGAGTCGGCATTGAAGATGACTCCATGTGCGAGATCGATAGAGAAAAATACCTTGTCAAGGTTATCCATTACCTTTTTATCGGCTGTGAGAGTGAAATTGGTTACTGCCACGCTGATGGCCGTCTCATACTCTGTTATGGAGTTATCGCTATCTTTATTACATGACGCAACACCTCCCAGCATGACGGCTGCGAGGGTAAGAGGCAGTATGTGGCGTACGATTAAATCTTTGTTCACGTGCTGTGTTAGCTGCTTTTAGTTTATGTCACATCGTATGACGAAACATGCCCTTTTAAGAGTGCAAGACGACACCGATGTCAGTTACAACTTGCAAAATTAGCATTTCTCGGAAAAAAAGAAGCTATAAAAAACG
>CAMWVA010000169.1 GCA_947177575.1 uncultured Porphyromonadaceae bacterium
CATTGTGATGTCAGCTTCAGCAGTTTTATCTATAATCTATACGAAGTCTGTTACGGCTTTGGAACGTCAACTTTGGCGTCATTGCGGAATACCAGTTCATCACCTTCTCTGTCAATGATGATAGGATGTTCACGGTCAACCTTCTGTGACAGAATATCCTTCGACAGCTGGTTGAGCACCATACGCTGTATGGTACGCTTTACAGGACGTGCACCGAATTCGGGATCATAACCGTCTTCTGCAAGAAGTTCGAGAGCCGGTTTAGTAACTACAAGTACAATACCGTTAGAAGCAAGCATCTTCTCAACGCTCTTAACCTGAATCTCGACAATCTCAAGAATCTCTTTCTTGTCGAGCGGAGTAAACATAACAGTCTCATCGATACGGTTGAGGAATTCGGGACGTATAATCTGTTTCAGACGGTCCATTACATCCTGCTTGGTAGTAGAGATGATATTCTCTTTCTCTTCTTCTTTCTTATCGTTGAAGCCCTGGAACTTCTCACGGATAATATCAGACCCCATATTAGAAGTCATGATAATAATAGTATTCTTGAAGTTGATGAAACGGCCCTTGTTATCAGTAAGACGACCGTCATCAAGTACCTGAAGCAGGATATTGAATACATCAGGATTGGCTTTCTCAATCTCATCGAAGAGCACTACACTGTAAGGTTTACGGCGTACAGCTTCGGTAAGCTGACCACCCTCCTCATAACCTACGTATCCCGGAGGTGCACCGACAAGACGTGATACAGAATGTTTCTCCATATACTCCGACATATCGATACGGGTCATCATATCTTCATCATCAAAGAGATATTCAGCCAATGCCTTGGCAAGCTCAGTCTTACCGACACCTGTTGTACCGAGGAATATAAAAGAACCTATAGGACGGCGGGGATCGTTAAGACCGGCACGCGAACGGCGTACAGCATTGCTGACAGCCTTTATAGCCTCTTCCTGACCAACTACGCGGCGGTGCAGTTCCTCTTCGAGATGAAGCAGTTTCTCCTTCTCGCTCTGAGCCATCTTCTTGACCGGTATACCAGTCCAGCGGCTTACAACCTCGGCTATATCCTCGGCGTCAACCTCTTCTTTAATCATGGCACCTTCGCCCTGCAGCTCATGCAGACGAGCCTGTATAGCCTTGTTTTCGTCTTCTTTCTGCTTGATTTTGCTATAACGGATTTCGGCTACTTTGGCATAGTCTCCTTCACGTTCAGCACGCTCAGCTTCAATATTAAGCTGCTCTATGTCAATCTTATTCTGCTGAATCTTGTCGATTTCAGTTTTTTCTGCCTGCCATTTTGCCTTCAGAGCTTTCTCTTCATCACGAAGGTTGGCAAGGTCCTCGTCAATCTGTTTGAGTTTATAGTTGTCACCTTCGCGCTTTATAGCCTCACGTTCGATTTCAAGCTGTTTAATCTTACGGGCGGCATCATCAAGAGCCTGTGGCATTGAGTCCATCTCAAGACGCAGCTTTGAAGCAGCTTCATCAATAAGGTCGATAGCCTTGTCAGGCAGAAAACGGTCAGTAATGTAACGTACACTGAGCTGAACGGAAGCGATAATGGCCTCATCTTTGATACGAACTTTATGGTGGTTCTCATAACGTTCTTTCAGACCGCGAAGAATCGAGATGGCTGCCATCTCATCAGGTTCGTCAACCATTACTTTCTGGAAACGGCGTTCCAGAGCTTTATCCTTCTCAAAATATTTCTGATACTCATCAAGGGTAGTAGCACCGATAGAACGAAGTTCGCCACGTGCCAGAGCAGGTTTAAGGATATTAGCAGCGTCCATAGCGCCTTCACCCTTACCGGCACCTACCAGAGTGTGTATCTCATCAATAAATAATATTATCTCGCCGTCGCTCTGAGTTACCTCGTTGACAATAGCTTTAAGACGTTCCTCAAATTCACCTTTATACTTGGCACCGGCTACGAGGGCACCCATGTCAAGAGAGAAAATTTGTTTTGATTTCAGATTCTCAGGTACATCACCACGTACGATACGCTGTGCCAGACCTTCGGCTATAGCTGTCTTACCGGTACCCGGCTCACCTACCAACATAGGGTTGTTCTTGGTACGGCGTGAAAGAATCTGAAGCACACGACGAATCTCCTCATCACGGCCGATGACCGGATCAAGTTTACCGTTGCGTGCACGATCGTTGAGGTTAATAGCATACTTACTAAGGGCCTGATAAGATTCTTCGGCACTCTGACCGGTTACCTTATTACCTTTACGCAATTCGTTTATGACAGCTTTAAGTCCATCTTCTGTGATACCTGCATCTTTAAGAATCTGAGATGCCTTGCACTTGGTGCGCAGTATGCCCATAAGCAAAGCTTCAACAGATACATACTCGTCACCCATTGACTTTGAAAAGTCGATAGCTTTCTGAAGTGCATCGTTAGCATCGCGACTCAGAAAGACATCGCCACCGCTGACTTTAGGCAGAGTGGTAATATCCTTGTCGACAGCCATCTTGACAGAGTTAAGATTGGCACCGAGTTTCTGAAACACGAAGTTCACGATAGTTTCGCTCTCAGATATAATAGCCTTGAGGATATGCACCGGCTCAATCTGCTGTTGACCGTTCTGACGGGCCAGCTCAATAGCCTTTTGCACCACCTCCTGGGATTTGATAGTGAAATTATTGAAATTCATATTCAGTGTTTTTTATTATTGCGTCTAATTTTGGATTTTCTGAAATATTAACAAATGAATAGCCCGAATGTTGGAATCAATCTCCAAATTTGTTGTTCCGGGTAGAACTATTTTTCAAAATCCTATAATATCACTATAAGCAAATCCCGGACCAATTATAATAAAATATGCCGGTAAAACAGAAAAAATATGAAAAAAAACCATTAAGGTCCATAAAAAGCAAGTGTTCAAAAGCAAATCACGGAAAGAAATTGTTATATTTGCAAAAACCATATCGGGCGATAAGCTGCGTGTCTGATACGCCTTACTAACCCGGAGAGTGCTAACTTAAAATAAACCATAAATAAACTCACTACTAAAATGAGCAAACCTTATGTAATGGGAGTCGATATAGGCGGTACCAACACTGTATTCGGTATCGTCGATGCACGTGGTCATGTTGTGGCCGCCGACTCGATAAAGACTCGTAAGTACACTAACTTCGACGATTATATTGCCGATCTTCATAAGTCTATGCAAAGACTGCTTGAAGCCAATGATGCGGTAGATAAAATCAAGGGTATAGGTATAGGCGCACCTAACGCAAACTACTATACAGGCGAAATCATTAATCCACCAAACCTGCCATGGGGGCCCATCGTGCCGTTAGCAGAGAAAGTGAGCAAGGTGTTCGGTGGTATACCTGTCGCTATTACTAATGATGCTAATGCTGCCGCGCTCGGTGAGATGACTTACGGAGCTGCACGTGGTATGAAAGATTTTATTATGATTACTCTTGGCACAGGTGTCGGCTCAGGTATCGTAATTAACGGTCAGTTAGTATATGGTCAGGATGGTAATGCCGGTGAGTTAGGCCATGTGATAATGAAGCGTAATAACGGTCGTGTATGCGGATGCGGACGTACCGGCTGTCTTGAGGCATACTGTTCGGCCACAGGTGTGGCTCGCACGGCACGTGAGTTCCTTGAAGTACGTAGCGAACCTTCGGTGCTCCGTAATATGGAAATCGAAGACATTACTTCTAAAGATGTATATGATGCTGCCGTAGGAGGTGATAAGCTCGCCAAGGAAATATTCGCCTATACCGGTACTATATTAGGTGAAGCTTTTGCAGATATGGTAGCTTTCTCAAGTCCGCAGGCTATTATACTTTTCGGTGGTTTGGCTAAGAGTGGTGATTTGCTTATGAAACCGCTTAAGGAAGCTTTTGAACGTTCGGTTATGCCTGTATTCCGTGGCAAGACCAAGATTATACTTTCAGAACTTAAGGAGAGTGATGCAGCCGTTCTCGGTGCTTCTGCCTTAGGCTGGGAAGCCAAGTATCGTTACGAAGATCCGGCTGCTAAGGCCGCTCCTGCCACAACAGTAGTGACACTTCCCGAGCAACCTGCCTGATTTCTTTAATGTGACTGAATTTTTCACATAAATAGCCGGGGTATAAATTTATACCCCGGCTATTTATGTGAAAAATTCAGAATAGCCGTAACTCTTGATAAAGACGGTGTACGGGTAGACCCATAACGTTATAATAACTGCCGTCCAGACGTTCGACGGCTATAGCGCCTATCCACTCTTGTATGCCATACGCTCCGGCTTTGTCAAGGGGCATATAATTATCTACATAATAACGGGCTTCTTCTTCGGAGAACAGGCAAAACGTCACTGCTGTAACAGTTGTGAAAGATGTACGTCTCATACTTGTTGAAATAGTAACGCCTGTAGCTACGTGATGGGTCTTACCGGCCAGACTCATCAGCATATCGATAGCATCTTTTTCATCATGTGGCTTACCATATATACGCCCGTCACATACTACCATAGTATCGGCAGTAATGATAAGTTCGTTATCATGCAGCCGACTCTGGTAAGCATCAGCTTTTTTAGCTGATATATACTGGGGTACTTCGAGAGGAGGCACCGTATCAGGATAAGTTTCATCAAGACCGTTGATAGTTATTATATTGAACGGTATACGCAGCATTTGGAGCAGTTCACGGCGTCGAGGCGATTTACTTGCCAGTAATACATGATACTTGTTAAGATTTGACAGCATCTGGAAGGAGTATCATTAGATGTGAATAAATAAAGGGTAAAAAGTATTATCTAAGGTATCTTACCAGCCGAAGGCGTTAAGATCCGAGAGCCATTGACCATGAGCTGCAAGGACTTGTTGCACCACATCACGTACACAGCCATAACCGCCTCCGTGTGGAGATATATAACGGGATTCAGATTTAACCTCAAACGCAGCGTCATAAGGACAACAGGGTAGACCTGTATATCTCAGTACCGGAAGGTCCGGAATATCATCACCCATATAAATTACTTGTGAAACGTCCAGATTGCGGTCCGTAAGCCATTGTTTGAATATCGGCAATTTAAGTGCACACCCTTGGAATATGTCGGTGATACCGAGAGCTGTATAACGCTTGGCAACTGCTTTTGAACGTCCGCCGGTGATTATGGCTATCGGATAGCCAAGTCGGGCAGCTAACTGAAGCGCATAACCATCCTTTATATTAGCCATACGCATGGGCGTACCTTCGGCATCAATCGGGATAGTAGACGGAGAAAGAACTCCGTCGACATCAAAGGCAAAGGCTTTGATGAGGGAGAGGTCGTAAGCTATTCTACTCATGGTGGTATGTTTTGTATATGGAATCGGAGAGTAGACGATAAAGTGTTTGTGTCTCCGGGTAGGGGGCGAGTAACTCAAGATGACGCTTTATAGTGGCAGTATCGCCGCGTACGGCAGGACCGGTCTGAGCGTCAAGAGGGGAGAGCTTATCAAGTTTTGCAATGGTTTCGTGTAGCAATGGCATCAGGACAGTGCTATCAAGACCATTGTCAGCAAGAAAAGTGTCGGCTAAATGTACAAGATGATTTGTGAAGTTGCACGCCAGTACTGAAGCTATATGTAGACGCCGACGTGTCTCGGAGTCAGCCATAATGACTGTTTTTGATATTTCTGAGGCTAACGCTGACAGAGTATTAGCGTCGTCATTACATTTGGCTTCGATAAAGAAGGGGATGCATGAATAATCGAGACTCCGCTCGCGGGAGAATGTTTGCAAAGGGTAAAATACGGCAGGGCGTGATGACCGCTCAGCTAATACACTCATAGGTACTGAGCCGGAGGTATGGGCGATAATGCCGTTATAGTCCGGAAGCTGTGAAGCTACTTCGGCAATGGCATCATCGCTTACAGCAATAAGCACTATGTCAAAATCCTGACGCCAGCCGGAGAAAGTACGGGAATTGACAGTGGTGACATCAGCATGAGGTGCAAGGGCTTTTGTGAGATGAAAAGCGACATTGCCGGAGCCGACAATAGCCACCTTTAGGGGGGTAGAATCAG
>CAMWVA010000170.1 GCA_947177575.1 uncultured Porphyromonadaceae bacterium
GTGAAATTCTCTATAAGGTACAGAAATTACAGGACGTAGAACTGCTTAAGATTAATGGTCCTTTAAATGATGATGATTGGAACGTTATATCACAGCTTACCGGTGTTCATGCAGTAGATATGTCGAATGCTAAAATTGAGGTATTACCGGATCAGGCGTTTTATAATAAAGCAAGCCTCAGTACTGTAGTGTTACCGGAAGGACTTAAAACTATCGGTGACAAAGCTTTCAGAGGTACAGATGCATATCATTATAATATTCCCTCTTCTGTAGAAACTATCGGTAAAGAGGCGTGGCGTGGCACTCGTTTATTTCAGATTAATTTTGCTGAAAATTCCCAACTTAAAACAATTGGTTGTGGCGCTTTTTATCGATGCTCTAACTTAGAAGAGTTCATAATGCCTAATTCGGTTACTGAACTATTAACTGGAAGTATCGATGGTTCTCATGTTAGAGGTTGTCACTTTGGTGAATGTACAGCTCTTAAAACACTGCATATTTCAGATGGTGTGACTGAAATACCCCGTGAGTTTGCTAATAGTTGTTACTCACTTCAGAATATACATCTACCTATAGGTCTCAAAACCATAGGAGAGTATGCTTTCCAGAGTGCTTCGTTGTTACATGAAATCGAATTTCCTAAAACTTTGGAAACTATTAAAAATGGAGCATTTCAGCATAGTGGATTACAGACAGTAATTCTCCCTGAGTCTGTAACTTCATTAGATGCAAGTGTTTTCTATGACAATAAAAGTCTTGAGTACTTGAGTCTTAATTCACATTGTTCATGGTTAGAAAACCATGTTTTCTATGGGTGTACAGCCCTTAATACTGTAGTTTGTCCGGTAGCTACTCCGCCGACCTATAATACTAATAATACTGCACCTTTCTATGGTGTAGATCGTGGTAAGGTCAAGCTTATTGTTCCCGACTTTGCTCTGGAAGACTATAAACAGGATAGCTATTGGTATAATTTTATTGTGGAGGCTGGTGATGATGCGTCAGTACGTGATTATTGGTATATCGGTAATGGGCTTACTCTTGACAAGGGTAAGCGTATACGTAATACTCCTGAAATTGAGATGGGCACTGGCTCTGCAATATGGATTGATGGCGAAGCTGCACAGCCTTTCAAAAGCTTCAGTTACAATACCAGTGAAGATGCTCCGGCGGTATTCCTAAGTGAATGTGACGGTGTTACTGCTACTGACCTGACAGTACGCTTTTATATTGATAGAGCTAATCAGTGGTATTTCTTTTCACCTGTAACCGATGTTGACGTAACTCAGATTTCACATGACGCAACTGAATCATGGGTAATCAGACGTTACAACGGAGCACGCCGTGCTTCTGAGAACGCTACTTCCGGCAACTGGGAAAATGTGACTTCCGGTAAACTGCTGCGTGGCGAAGGCTATATAGTGCAGGCTAACCGTACAGGCTGGATGGTATTCCCGGCTGCTGAAGCGGATCATCAGCAGTTCTTCGGTGCAGGCGAGGCAACTTTGGATATTAATGCTCATGAATGTGAGGAAGCGGCTAATGCTAACTGGAATTTCTTAGGCAATCCCTATCCTACCTGCTTCGATATTCACGATATGGATATGGAAGCTCCGATAACCGTATGGACCGGTTCGACTTACAAAGCTCTGTCAGTATCTGATGACCGCTATGTGCTTCGTCCTATGCAGTCATTCTTCGTGCAGAAGCCTGAAGAGTGCACCGAACTTGTCATGCTTCGTGACGGTAAACAGCTCACCACAACACCTTCTGCCAATAAGATTGTACGCCGTCGTGTACCAGAAGCCGGACGTGAATTGCTTAATCTCTCTATCTACGCTGAAACTAACAGTGTAGAGGAAGATATGACCCGCGTAGTGCTCAACGAGAATGCACAGCTCGGTTATGAAACTTCGCGCGATGCCTCGAAGTTTATGAGTATGAACCTCGACATATCTCAGATTTATACCTTTAATGATGAGGGTGTACAGTTAGCTATTAACGAACGTCCCTACGCTGACGGTAATGTGCGTCTTGGCGTTTACACCCCCGTACGTGGAGGACACTATGTTATAGAGCCTACCCGTATGGACCGCGAGGCTTATCTCTATGATGCCGTAACTGGTTTGGAACACGCTCTTGAATTTGGTCCTTATACCTTTACAGCTGAAAGTGAGGGCACATGTAATGACCGTTTCACTCTGCGCTTCGCACCTGTCGCTGCCAACAGCGTCGAGGGAGTCGAAAATGCAGCTGACTGTGTGAAGGCTGTAGCAGGCGCTCTGATGATTACCGCACACGAAGGTGCTGCTGTGGCTGTCTATTCTGTTGACGGTACCGAAGCCGCTGCCTTTACCGCTACCGGCGGCATTATAAACGTGCCTCTGAACGCCGGTGTATATGTAGTTACGATTGACGGTGAAAGCATCACTACAATCGTTAAATAATATTTCTCACACTGTTCATATCACTGTATGAAAACAGTTCAATATCTGCTGACGCTTGTCGCGTTCCTACTATGGAGCGCGACAGCGCGAGCGGACTACAATCCGGCTGACCCGCCTGAGCCGGGAGTGAACTTCACACTCTCGACTTCGGTGGTACCGGCTGACGGTGGTTCGCTTAATGTCGGTGGGTCACGTGTCTATGGATTCGGATCTACGGTGGAACTGGTAGCCTATCCGGCTACCGGATTCGTTTTTACCGGTTGGGTCGATGAAAAGGGTGACACGCTGTCAACCTCCCGAACATATAATTTTACTATGCCTCCGCGCAATGTGCATATCACGGCGACTTTTAGGTATGACCCTGACAGTCCGGCCGAGCCAGACGAGCCGGTATTACGACATATTTCGGTACTCAGTTTCAGTACATCACCATCAGACGGAGGATATATCAACCGATATCCCTCGAGTACCGGTAATGAGTATGAAATTGGTAGTCAAGTTGAGTTATATGCCTATGCCAATACCGGTTTCAGGTTTGTCAATTGGACCTGTAATGGTGAGGTATTATCTACTTCTTCGAATTTTGGTTATACTGTAGAGGCCGGAGACCCACATATAGTAGCTAACTTCGTTTATTCTCCTGACAGCCCTGCCGAACCTTCAGTTCCTCATATCTCACGTCAGCTAACGCTGAGGTCAAATATGGAAGGTTCGGGTAACATTTACGGTGCCGGTTGGCACGATGAAGGCAGTAGGGTTAATGTTTATACGTATGTTAATCCGTACTTCACTTTTATTAACTGGACAGATGATGAAGGCAATGTGGTATCTGAAGAAAGTGATTTCTATTATACGATGCCTGACCGCAATGTGACTTTAACAGCGAACTTCTCCTACTTCTTCAATCCTTCCGATCCCGGTGAACCGGGTGTGCCTGATATCGATCATTCGGTAGCACCTAACACAGTCTATCGTCCACGCTTCGCTATGGATGGTATAGACCATGTGGTAATAATGTGTGAGACTGACGGTGTAACGATACATTATACTCTTGACGGTAGCACGCCGGATAGAAATAGCGCCCTTTATGAAGGTCCTGTATTTGTAGGTAGCAATCTTCTTGTTAAGGCGGTAGCCTATAAAGAAGGAATGTATGACTCGCCTGTAGGAACATATCAAGTGACAAGCTATCGTGCGGCTGAACCAACGTTCAGTTTTGAGAACTTCAAAGTTGTAATCCGTTCGGAAACACCCGATGCTGTCATACGCTACACTATCGACTATACCGAACCTAATGAGGAGAGTCCTGTCTATACTGGTCCGCTCGATCTTGAAGATGACTGTCGTGTGAAGGCCTACGCTTCTAAGGAAGGTCTGACTGACTCTAAGGTGGCGAAATATGCTTTCCGTAAATATGACTATACGGTCAAGGCTCCGGAATTCACACGCACTTCCGAACGCTCGCTGACTCTTTCGTGTCCGACTGCCGGAGCTACCATATATTATACTATGGACGGCTCGGAGCCTAATACAGCCAGTACACTGTATACAGGTCCGCTTACTCTGACACGCAACTGTACGGTAAATGCAATAGCCGTGCGTTCAGACCTGTATGATTCACCTGTGGCACAGTATGAGGTAAACGACATGAGTCTGATAACTCCCGTCGCTGACTTCAAGGCACAGCACATCGTACTGACTTGTGCGACACCTGATGTCACTATCCTTTATACTACAGATGGTAGTGCGCCTGACAGTGACGGTGCCATAGAGTACACTGCTCCGTTCCTTCCCGCAGATGACTGCACAGTACGCTTTATAGCACGTATGGACGGTTACCGTAATTCGGAGGAGGGTATATACGACTTCGTATTAGCTGACCATCGCGCTGCAACTCCTGTCATAACCGAAACTGATGGCAACATTGTAATTTCGTCAACGACTGAGGATGCACAGCTACGTTATACTATTGACGGAACTGAGCCGACTGAGGAAAGCGAACTGTATGTGACTGATTCTCCTATCCGTTCTGAAGGTAATTTCACTTATATGGCCCGTTCTTACCATGCTGACTTGCTTCCTTCCGAAGTTGCAGTTCTGAATGTGGACCATTTCAAGGTGACTGCTCCTTCGGCACGTTTCAGCAGACAGCACATCGTACTCGACTGTACTGACCCGGCTGCCGCTATCTACTATACAACAGATGGCAATGAGCCTACCGGTGACAGTGCTACAGAGTACACAGCTCCTTTCCTCCCTGCTGCTGACTGTACGGTACGCTTTATTGCCCGCCGTCCTAACTATCATGACTCGGAAGAAATTACTTACGTGTTTGTGATAGAGGATAACCGTGTCGCTATTCCTGTAATCAGCGAGACGGATGGTCACATTGTGATGACTTCGGCCACCGAAGGTGCACAGATACACTATACCCTTGACGGAAGCCAGCCCACCGAACAGAGTCCTCTGTACACGGAAGGTCTTGTTTCGGACCGCAACCGTGTCTACAATGCCGTCGCGCTGAGTGAAGACCTGCTCCCCTCTCCTGTCGGCACGCTGACTGTGGACCATTTCAAAGTGGCTACCCCCGAGGCACGTTACGAGAAACAGCATATCGTACTGAGCTGTCCCGACACCGAGGCTGTAATCCGCTACACTACCGATTCGTCAGCTCCGACGGCACAGAACGGTACGGTGTACACGGAACCGATTGCCCCCGCTTCGGACTGCACCGTACGATTTATCGCCGTACGTGAAGGCTTCAACGACTCGGACGAGGCCACATACGTCTTTGTTATCGATGAGCACCGCACAGCCGCTCCCGTAATAACCGAGACAGACGGCCGTATCGTGATGACTTCGGCCACCGAAGGTGCACAGATACACTATACCCTTGACGGAAGCCAGCCCACCGAACAGAGTCCTCTGTACACGGAAGGTCTTGTTTCGGACCGCAACCGTGTCTACAATGCCGTCGCGCTGAGTGAAGACCTGCTCCCCTCTCCTGTCGGCACGCTGACTGTGGACCATTTCAAAGTGGCTACCCCCGAGGCACGTTACGAGAAACAGCACATCGTACTGAGCTGTCCCGACACCGAGGCTGTAATCCGCTACACTACCGATTCGTCAGCTCCGACGGCACAGAACGGTACGGTGTACACGGAACCGATTGCCCCCGCTTCGGACTGCACCGTACGATTTATCGCCGTACGTGAAGGCTTCAACGACTCGGACGAGGCTACATACGTCTTCGTTATCGATGAACACCGCACAGCAGCTCCCGTAATAACCGAGACAGACGGCCGTATCGTGATGACTTCGGCTACCGAAGGTGCACGGATACACTACACCCTTGACGGAAGCCAGCCCACCGAGCAGAGTCCTCTGTACTCGGAAACTCTTGTTTCGGACCGTAACCGTGTCTACAATGCCATCGCCCTGAGCGAGAACCTTCTTCCTTCTCTAACAGGCACGCTGACAGTTGACCATTTCAAAGTGGCCACTCCCGAGGCACGTTACGAGAAACAGCATATAGTACTGGGCTGTCCCGACATTGAGG
>CAMWVA010000171.1 GCA_947177575.1 uncultured Porphyromonadaceae bacterium
AGCCCCCTCCGCCTCCCCTCCCAGAATCACATCCCAGCGCGAAGCTGGTTCCCGCCCGGAGCTCTGCTCCGTAAGTTCGCTCCGTAAGCCCCCTCCGCCTCCTCTTAGAATCTATACTGCACAGAAGCCACCACATTCCGCCTGCGTATCCCGAAGCTATATTCCGACCGCGCCAGCGTCCCATAGCTCACATATTCATACCTGCGCCGATCAAGCAGATTATTAGCAGTGAGCGATAGCCGCACCCTGTTGCTAACACGCCACACAGCCGAAGCATCAAGCAGTACAAGATTAGCCATATTCCCCTCAGGAAATACAGTCATAAAGTGCTCTGCCCCCACCGTAAACTGGACAGCATCATTAGCCATAACCGTGACAAACAAATTCTGCCTTAGCGAATGATAAATATTCGCCTCCTCCCTTATTCTCAACGCAGCCACATCATAATTACCCTCATAATTCACTGACAACCAACGCAGCACACTCCCTCTCAGATACGGCTTCACCCCAGCTCCAGTCTGCCTATACTCCACCACCTCACTATCCCGCATCGACGAAGCCTCTGCTACCGACCCATTTACATCACAGCCCACCACAAACCGGCTGTGCCCTAACCCCTTGCTCACACCGCCACTTACCGCCCATGTATCCTTATGTGAAAGCCTGTCAGAATATGTCGACACAATAAAATCATCAATAAAAATCTGATTAGCCATTATAGCCAAGCTCTGATAATTATATGCTGCCGAAGCATTCACAAACAATGCCTTCAAAGGATTACGATAAGCATACTTCACCGACCCGGATACATCATGACTATATTTATCCGGATTAAAAGGTACAAACAGATTTCGATAATCAGACAACACCGGAGCTTCTATAAACAGATAAGCCTGTGGTGCCCCTACACTATACATCACACTTGCTGACAATTCGGATTTTGCCGTAAGCTGTCGTCTTACATGTACCCAAGGCATTGCCGTCACATAATCATGCTGCCCTTCTATGGAATAATGCAGCCACTTAAGCCGAGCCATTAAGGATACTCTCCAACCGTTACGTTCATAGTCCGCTCTCGGACTAACATACACATTCGATATAAAAGCATTATAAACACCCGAATTATCAAAACTTCCCATTCCCGACAGCGATGTATTCATACGTCGGTAATTCAAATCAAGGCCGCCGGTCACATAAAATTTCCAAAATCTTGACAATCTTCCGAATTGTGTTTCAGTCGTACTTCTAAAATCAGATATAGCCATCTTCTGCATAGCGTCCTCATTTCCCATCACCTGAAGCCTATCAGGTTCTCTGACAAATGAATTACGCGAAGTCAGATTGAATAGTCTTTTTTCATTCCTCTTCACAAGCTTCAGGTCATTGACAGCTGAGAAACTCTTACGCTTCACATACTGGTCAATATTAAACGAGCCGCTCACTGCCGACTTTGAGTTATCCCACACAGCATTGACGGTAAATTTATCCTTCAGAAAATACCCGCGTTTATTAGTCTCGCTATTCAGCTGTGCTGACAGATCGTGTGTCTGAGTGCGAAGTCTGTCATGCTGTACGAACGTAGGTATGTCTGAACTCAGGTATTCGGTCGTCACTCCTGAATCATAGTCAAGACGGTCAGCCATATAGTTAAGCTTCAATCTAATTGACGTGTCTCCTTTTTTCCATGCTGAAATAGCGTTTCCGAGCCATGACAAATTGTCACGGTTTCGCTTCTCAGACAGCGGTGCGTTTGCTATATCAGCTGTTATATATTCAGGCCATAGCGAGCCAGCATAGTCTGTACCGAACATATCGTGAAAATCGTGCTCCTTTATTTCAGTAGCAGGATTCCAACCCGTATTGTCAGCTTTCACAGTAAACACATTCTGCATCTTCGGCGCGATACGCATAGTGAATACCGAACCGTCATAAAGCATGGGCTGCACTCCGGCGACAGCTTGTAGCGTTCCGGCCCAGCGGTCCCGTGCATCTTCTTTCAGTTTCAGATTTATACCGGCTTCTTCCGAAAATTCTATACCCTCCAGTGCCTTCACCGGCTGATGATTTTCCATAACCTCAACCGATTTCACATCTTTATGTGAGATATTGTTTGTAGCCAATCCGTACTGACCGTCTATGAAGTCATTACCATCTATATAGAATTTGTTTATCGGTTTACCCTGATATTTTATGGTTCCGTCCTCTTCTACTTTTATACCCGGCAACCGTTTAATTACATCTATTATAGCGTTATCTTTGGCATTGGCATAACGTGACACATTAAATACAAGTGTGTCTCCTCGGGCGTATATATCCGGTGCCTCTATGACTACATCTTTCAGCCGTGTGGTCTTCGGTGTCAGCCTTATCACAGCTACATCTTCCGACACAGGCAGCGTCAGTGTTTCATAACCTACACAACGAAAAGAAATCGAATCAGCCCCGGCTTTCGGCATGAGTCTGAATTTTCCCTCACTGTCAGTAGAGGTAAACACACCCTTAGCTTTTACGACTACTCCCTTTACCGGCTCATCTGTCACTCTGTCTCTGACATTCCCCTGCAGTTCGCCCGGCTCTGCTGCCGACACCCGCAGCAGTCCGAGCAAAAAGCAAAATATGAGAAAACTGTTTCTTTTCATTTCTTCCATAATCGCTCTATGTAATCGAACGGAAGTTCTATCGGGTCGTAGGCATCAAACACAACGTTACCCGCTTCATCACACACTGTTATATGGCCTCCCGTCGTAGCTTCGTAATAAGCGTATGGATTCACGTCATATCTGTTCTTAACATCATAATATCCCTTACGGTCTGTATTGTTATATGGCACTTTGTAGATTGTCACAGGACGGTCGGCATTCGACTTTATTCCTATACATTCAAACGTATATTGTCCTTCTCTGTCTGAAGCTTTCATAATCAGCCCCGGCAATCCATGCAGTTTCCACGGGCCGTCCATTACCGGTATGTCTTCGGCATAGAACACAGTCCACTCTCTGCCACGAAAATCACACTTAGCTCCCTGACACTCATAACCAAGCACATTAATGACCGAGTCTGTCAGTTCCCAGTCAAACACAGGCATGTCCTCTTCATAGCGGAACCAATCCTGACATATCTTTTCGGTGTGGGTCAGTTTTCCGGCAGGATAGTTTTTGTATATAGTCATAAACTCACCTGTACTTAACTTTCCGTCAAGTGCTGCGGCTGCTATCTCTTCCTGACTCGAACGCATCAGAAGCGAATCAACAGTGAGATTCTTATAACTTGAGAATTTTGACAATCCATCCGGTGCTATTTGCAGCAGCATACGGTCGCCGTCAAAGTTATCTTCGAGACTTCCGGTCGTATCAACACACCAACGGTAGTCATAGACAAACTCCATCGTCTCTGGCGCCAGTGTCTCCGTCTCAGGCACCCTGTTGGAAAATATACTCAGTTGACGGCGTACTGTTTTGGCAGTAACAGCGGTGACTATCAGACCGGCCGTACAGATTATGACAGATAATTTTTTCATAATGTTTCATTTTACGGTTTTCTTGCCGCAAAGTTATATCCTACCCACCGCTGATAACGAAAATAATTATTACTCAAACATTACACAATTATTACTGAATTATTACTCTCCCTGAAATACCTCCGTCTTCTGTCTGCCCGTCCGAACAGTTTTAGCTAATTTTGCCGTATGGAACTACGCATCAAGATTCTCTACATAACCACCATTATAGCTATCCTTGCCTTCCTCGGAATGCAGGTCTACTGGCTCTACGGTCGTTATGAGTATTCGCTCCGGCAATATGAGGACGAGGCTTATCGCACTGCTATGCAGGTTATGGACGATTATCGTATTTTTCGTTCCAGATTGCTCCAGCATCCCGGTCTCGAACTGACACATCAATCGAATTACAATATCTCTACTAATGAAGATTCTCACCACCGTACCAAACGGACAGCTACCTTCAGGTCGTCCAAATACTACGCACATAAACTATTGGGCATAAAAGAAAAAAGACCACTGACCGACAAGGAAAAGTTACAAGCTGCTTTGATAGTAAATGAAAATCTGGATAAAGCTGATACAATTATGGAATCTTTCGATGTCAGTCATGCTCCGACAGAAGCTGCCGTGTGGTCTGCTTTCAAAAATATGGAACTCGAATTTCTGTCACCCTTCAATACCTGTCAATTCGATTCATTGATGCATAGTGCTGGCCTGAATCCGCGCCTTCACCTTTTCACTACAGACAGTATAGTCTGGACACCGTCTCTTATACGGCACACAGGTCTGTTTCCGGCCTCTGTCATAGTGACTATACCATATTCTGAGATGGAGCGTAAAAGTATCAGAATAGAATGTATCTTCTCTCCGGCCGAGATTATAGATAAGATGTTCAGTAGTTTGGTTATCGTAACTCTACTATCGTTATTCCTGATTATATGTCTGGTATTGCAGATTTCTACCGTACTGAAGCTCTCACGTCTCGATAAGATGCGTAATAGTTTCATAACTACCATGATTCACGAACTTAAACGCCCTATCTCAACTCTTAAGATGTGTGTGTCAGGCATTGAAAACAATCGCCTCATGTCGGATCCTGCGGTCAAACACGAACTTGTCTCCGAAACCCGCACAGCCCTCGACAACCTGTCTGCCTATTTCTCAAAACTACGCGATATCACCTTCAATAACGTCGAGCAAATTCCGCTCAACATTACTTCGCTTAATCTGAATCGTCTCTTCTCTGCCGTCAGTCGTAGCATTATCATCCCACCTGACAAACAGGTCAGCATCATCAACGATATCAACCCTAACGCCGAGGTAGCTGCCGATGCCTCACACCTATTCAATATTCTGAATAATCTCGTTGAAAATGCTGTCAAGTATTCAGGCGACAGCGTAGAAATTCGGGCTGCTGCCACACTGACCGATTCCGGAGTCTCTATTAGTATCAGTGACAATGGCAACGGTATTTCTACCTCCGACCTCCGTCACATATTCCGACGTTTCTATCGGGGCAAAGCCTCAGCTACCGACCTCCCTGGTATGGGTCTCGGTCTCACCTACGTCCGTCTACTTGTCGGCGCACACGGCGGCACCGTAACTGTTGACAGCACAGAAGGTGTCGGCACATGTTTCACTATTAACCTTCCCCAATGATGAAATCAGTAAAAATACTTCTTGTCGATGATGACCTGAAAAACTCCATGCTTCTCAAACGCTTCATCGAAGCCGAAGGTTACGATGTCACATACGCTAATAACGGCCGCATCGGTATGGAGCTATACCAAGAATTGCATCCCGACCTCATCCTTCTCGATATAAACATGCCCGAAATGGACGGCTTCGAAATGGCCCGACTCATACGCCAGACCAACAAACGTGTCATAATCTTCTTCCTTACCGACCGCACCGATAAAGTCGACCGGCTTCACGGCTTCTCACTCAAGGGCAACGACTACATACCCAAACCCTTCTACCCCGAAGAACTCATAGCCAAAATCAACGAACGTCTCGAAAGCCTTGCCCTTGCCCAGGAAACCGTCTACACCCTCGGCAATACAGTCTTCCGCCCCAACATATCTACGCTTACCTACAACGGCGAAACCCACTCCCTCTCCGTTCGCCAAACCGAAATCCTACAGCTATTAGCCGAAAACCTCGGCCGTCCCGTCGAACGCAACCGCATCCTCGAACAGGTCTGGGGCGACGCAAGTTACTCCAACTCACTCGCCCTCAACGTCCAGATCACCTACATCCGCCGCCTACTCACCGACCCCTCCCTCACCATCACCTCCATCAAAAAGAAAGGCTACCTCCTCTCCGTCCTCCCATAGCAAAACATTCACTGTGTTGCACTGTGTCACCCTTGCCGGCGACGTTCCCGGCAAGCAAAGCGAGCTGTTCCCGTGTGGTTCCCTTCACCGACATTGGGGACAAGAACAACACACTAACCTTTACCCACAAATATGCGTTTTAGTCCATATAAATTAGAACGCCTAT
>CAMWVA010000172.1 GCA_947177575.1 uncultured Porphyromonadaceae bacterium
AATTCTCATAACTACTATGACTCCAGATAAGAAAAAAACTCCTGCCTCTCCTTCACATGGCCCGGCACCTCGCACGGGTTGGCGCCGTTATACTGATAATATCGCCACCTTCGGTCTGCTATTAGTGTGTGTGGCTCTGCTTGTACCACTCATTAATATATTCAGTCCCACTTTTGAAATGGTTATGAAGTGGGTTTATGCCGCTGGTGCCCTTATTTATACCCTGATGCGTATTCTTGATCTCGCTGTCAAAGGTGAGAGTTTTAAAGTGCGCCGTCTGCGTCACATGGAATTTTGGGCTGGTATCGCCTTCTGTGTGGCAGCCGGATTATGGTTCTATCATGGTAATCGTCTGGGCGGGCATTATGGTATGACCCTCGGTGTGATACGCGATACAGTAGTATTTACCATTGTCGGTGCAGTATT
Organism: uncultured Porphyromonadaceae bacterium; assembly: GCA_947177575.1. Lineage (GTDB taxonomy): Bacteria > Bacteroidota > Bacteroidia > Bacteroidales > Muribaculaceae > Lepagella. Next base: position 427 of record CAMWVA010000172.1, read on the forward strand.
ACAGATAGTGGCTTCATGGCTATTGGCAGCTCAGTTACGTAAGGAACAAAAAGAACAGAAAGAACAGCAGCCGAAGTGATGAAACAGTCGCGTCGCATACTTGTGTTTGACCGTGGTAATACACGCCTGAAGATTACCCTTTTTGAGGGTTCTGTGCTTATTAATACTACGGTTATTGCTCCGGAGTGTCTGGCGGAACTTGTGGCCCTTGTTGAATTCAGCTGTCCTGATGGTGCTATATGGTGTTCGGTAGGTCCTGCCGAAGATCCGTTGCTTGATTACCTTCGCTCGCTTTTTGGACCGCGTTTGAAACAGCTTACTTCCACCACTGCTTTGCCGTTTGATATACGGTATGGCACACGAAATACTTTGGGTGTAGACCGTGTGGCGGCTGTAGCCGGTGCGATTTCACTGTGGCCGGGGCAGCAGTTAGTTGTGGCTGATGCCGGTACAGCATTGACCATAGACATGGTAAGCCAGCTGCCTGAAGAGTCGCCGGTTTTCTTAGGCGGAAATATATCTCCCGGAGTCAGTATGCGTTTGCGTTCACTTCACGAACATACAGCACGTCTGCCTCTTGTCAGTCCAGCCGGTGAATTGCCTGTCTGGGGTCATGACACCGTAACTGCCTTACGCTGTGGCGCTGTACGTGGTGCCGCTGCCGAAATAAAGGTTATACATGATAAATTTGAGGCTCAGACTCATTGCCCTGTGCGTATTGCGCTCACCGGAGGAGACGCAGCTTTGTTAGCTGCTGCTCTTGATGATTGTATGTTGCTCAGTCAGGAAGCTGAGCTGGTAGCCTATGGTCTGCTTTCAATATATGAATATACTGAAAATAATGAATAAGCTAAAACTCCTACTCCTGCTATGTGTGGCTCCCCTGGCGGCTGCCGCGCAGAATGTTACCACTCCGTATTCTATGTACGGCTACGGAATACTCGCCGACCGCGCCACTTCAATGCAGCGCCAAATGGGCGGTGTGGGTTACGCCATGAATTCAGGGCGTCAGATAAATGCCATGAACCCGGCTTCATACGCAGCTATCGACTCGCTGACTTTTCTGTTCGATATAGGTGCCGATATGGCTATGCTGTGGAACAAAGAAGGTAACACCCGCGACCACTCTATAGGTGGTGGCCTTGATTATATAACCATGCAGTTTCCTATTACCGAATATTTAGGCGGTTCTATAGGACTCGTGCCTTATTCTTCAGTGGGTTATTCATTCGGTAACGAGATTGTCAACGGTACGAAAGATAATCAGGGTGTAGGCGGTATCAATCAGGCTTATATCGGCTTGGGTGGTAAACTGGGCCCTGTATCTTTAGGTGTCAATGTAGCTTATAGCTTCGGTACCATACGTAATGATGTTTATTCGCAGCCTAACAACACAGGACGCACTCTTTTTGAGCATATAATGCAGATCCGTGACTGGGATTTGAATATCGGTGCTCAGTACACAGCTCGTATAGGACAATGGAATAAAGCCGTATTAGGAGTGGCGTATACTCCAAAGAAAAGTCTGCATGGTAATTCATGGGCCACAGTTCAGGAAGTAGTACAGGATTCGCGCCCGGATACTCTCGGTACTCTCCGTATGGGAGGTAATTATTATACTCCGACATCGTTGGGTGTAGGCTTAAGTTACACACATGAACGTCGCAGCCGCTACATGATAGAGGCGGACTTTACATGGCAAAATTGGAAAAATGCCAAGTATTCAGCGCTTACTCAGAAAGATAATCCTGATCATATATTATTTCAGGCTATGCAGTTTGCTGACCGTAAGCGTTATGCCGTAGGTGGTGAGTGGACTCCTTTAATACGAGGTAATTATCTCCAGCGTATCAATTATCGCCTTGGTGCTTATATGTGTGATGATTATCTGGTTATTAAAGGTAATCAGATGCGTGAATACGGTGTGACATGCGGTTTCGGTTTCCCTACAGTAGAGGGAAAGACAATGATTAATCTTGGTCTTGGCTGGCGTCATCGCCATGCTCATCCGCAGACATTGTTATCAGAAAATTATTTTAATATCACGCTCGGTGTCAATTTCAACGAGCTTTGGTTCTGGCAACGTAAGATACGATGAGACTCCGTACAGTGTCAGCTATGAGGTTAGTCGGTCTGATAGTACCGGCTATACTGACACTTTGTGTCGTTACCGGTTGTCGTGAGGAGGCCCACATAAATGTAGCTGCTTCGTTGCGCCCTTCAGAAATGCCTTCGATGATGACACGTGATATATCGACCCTTATCTCTGACTCAGGTGTGACACAATATCGTATTATATCACCGTTGTGGCTGGTGTATGATGAGGTTGATACGCCGTACTGGTCGTTTCCGGAAGGGTTATATCTGGAAAAGTATGACCGTGCTTTCAGGGTTATAGCTACTGTAGCAGCTGATTCGGCGAAGTTTTTTAAACGTCAGCAGATATGGCGTCTTGATGGTAACGTAGAGATGACTAAAGTGCCGGGTGAATTATTTCAGAGTCCGCAGGTATTCTGGGACCAGCGTCGTCATTGTCTCTATAACGATACTTTCATACATATTGAAAATCCTTCTCATGTGATAGAGGGTACCGGTTTTGATGCCGATGACCGCCTTACCTCATATCGCATACTCAATCCGCAGGGTATATTCCCTGTTGAGAACCCTCAATAGTCGCAATATGGAAATTACTACCGCAATCATACTTACTGTTATAGCCATAATAATGTCAGGCCTGTTTTCCGGGGCTGAGATAGCATACGTGCAGTCGAGTAAGGTGCGTATGGAAATAGATGCAGCCAGAGGTGGTTTTACCGACCGGATTATACAGAGCTTCTCACGTCATGAGAATATGTTCATATCCAGTCTTCTGGTAGGTAATAATGTGGTATTGGTAATATATGGTATTACTATATCAATCATAATTAATCCCTTGTTTGAACGCTGGGTACATAGCGAAGCGCTTGTGCTGATATGTAATACTGTCATTTCTACAGGCATAATACTTATTACCGGTGAGTTTATGCCAAAGACTACTTTTCGTATCAATCCTTATTTCAGTATACGTCTGCTGGCTTTACCTCTGTGGTTTACTTATATTGTATTGTATCCTATATCTGTATTGGTATCATGGATTTCAAAAGGTCTTATGAAACTGTTCGGTATTAAGGAACCCTCAGCTTCCAGTAGCCTTCTTACTATTGATCAGCTTGATGATTATTTGCAGCAATCGATTGATGAAAGTCCTTCAAAAGCTGAGGTTGAGAATGAAGTAAAGATATTTCGTAATGCAATCGACTTTAAAGATACTCAGATAGGTGATTGTATGATACCGCGCAATGAGATGGTAGCTGTGGCTCTTGACGGTACTACACGCGAACAACTGATACAGCTTTTCATATCTACCGGTTTGTCCAAGATTGTCGTTTACCGTGAAGATATAGATGATGTTGTAGGCTACATACATATCTCCGAGATGTTCAGCCCCGGCTCCGACTGGCGTCGTAAACTGAAGCCGGTTATATTTACTCCGGTCACAATGTTGGCTCAGAAGATGATGCGCCGTATGATGGCGGAGAAACGATCGCTTGTTATTGTTATAGATGAATTCGGAGGTACTGCAGGTCTTGTGACCCTTGAGGATCTTGTAGAAGAGATATTCGGTGAAATTGAAGACGAACATGACCGTAAACGTACTCTTGTTCGTTTGCTGCCCGATGGTACATACGAGATTGCAGGACGTGCCGAAATAGAGAATATTAATGAAGAATACGGACTCGATATAAAAGAATCAGAGTCATATCATACTATAGGAGGTTTTATACTTGACCAGTTAGAAGCACTCCCGGCTGTCGGAGATAGCTTCGTTGCCGACGGACTCCGCTTTACCGTATTGCGTATGTCTGACACCCGTATAGAGCTTGTAGCTGTGGCTCACGCTGACGAAAAGGAAAGTGAGAAAGGTCAGGATTGACAAGAGAACAAAAAATAAGTAAGAAAATGTAAAAAAGTTGGTTTAGGTATTTGGATAATTGAGATTGAGTTATTAATTTTGCAAACACAATAATCGAGACCCAATTCGTATCACATAATACCTTATCTAATGAGCAGCAAGAAAACCTTCAAATCTTCGGTACTTAGCATTCAGGGAAACTTGATGTCATTTGCCATGAAGCTTACTCTCAACAGGGAGGAAGCTCAGGATTTGGTGCAGGACACGACGCTCAAGGCACTCAACAACGAGGAGAAGTATGCCGAAAATACTAACTTCAAGGGTTGGATGCTCACCATCATGCGCAACATCTTCATCAACAACTATCGTAAGACTGTGCGTGAGAATACGGTGATTGATTCGTCGGAGGATTGCTACCATCTCAATCTGTCGCAAGACTCAGGTATCGAAGCTCCGGATGGCGCGTATGCTGTAGGTGAGATTTCTCAGCTTATCGCGCAGTTCCCTGCCGATTATCGTGAACCGTTCAACATGCACGTTGCCGGTTACAAATATGAGGAAATCGCTGATAAGCTTCACATGCCTCTCGGAACAGTGAAGAGCCGCATTTTCTTCACACGTAAAAAGCTGCGCGAAATTCTTAAAGACTACAGGTGAATCCTCCCCTTCTCCTCGGAAACACTCTCTTTAATCGCGTTCACAACAATCTTATTGTAAAAAACGATTACTTCTGTAAGAGAAAATTACTTAAGGATTTGAATTTTAAGCAATTTTCAGCTTCTACATACAATCTGTATGTTGGGGCTGATTTTTTATTATAAGATTTATAAGATTTATAAATGTTCACTCTTAAATTACTACAGTTATGAAAAAGCTCCTTACTCTTCTTGTGGTCATGCTTCTTGGGGTCGGCCTTAGTATGGCACGTGACAAAGTCACTACTGATACTTCTGTGTTGCCTAAAAATGCCCGTGAGCTTATTAACAAGCACTTTGGTAAGGTAGGCGTCAACCATATCAAGATAGATAAGAATATGGTAGGTCATATAGATGACTATGATGTCATACTTAACAATGGAACTGAAATAGAATTTAAAGCTGATGGTACTCTCAAAAGCATAGACTGTGGTAGCAAGTCTATTCCAGACGCTTTAGTTATAAAACCTATTCGTGACTACATAAAGAAGAATTTTAAAGGTTCTGCGATAGTAGGTCTTGAAATAGAACGTAATTCCTATGAAATAGAGCTGGCTAATGGGCTTGATCTGAAATTTGACCGTGCTGGTAATTTTCTTAAAGTCGATAACTGAGTTCATTTCCTATTAAGGTAGGGTATAAAGCTATCCTTTAAGTTAGGATAAGACTGATAATGTAACTGAGCCACCTGACAATTGATGTATTGTTAGGTGGTTTTTCTATTGTTAAAATAAGAAGTGTAAGTCGTACACTAATACTTTTACAAATAGAAACAGTTTTTAACATTTATTTATTAAGGTAAGATTCAGAGAGTTAGTTATGAAATTTGTTTAAAAAACATTTTTTA
>CAMWVA010000173.1 GCA_947177575.1 uncultured Porphyromonadaceae bacterium
TAGCGCACCTGCTTTGGGAGCAGGGGGTCGAAGGTTCGAATCCTTTCACCCCGACAGAAAATAATAGGTAACAGCGCCGTTTCAGTCTTCAGACCGAAACGGCGCTGTATTTTACTGTAGGTGATGTTTCGCTATGTGTTCGGCTATTTCCCAGTCGAGGGGGGTATCGAGGTCAACGCTGCGTTCGGACGGCATCACGCTCGGCACTATGCGGCGAAAGTCTGACATTGGGCCGCGAAGCAACGAAGCGACTGTCATCACATAGACTGCTCCGTTGTATTCCCATACTTCGGGAGCGTCCTGACGGCGTGTATAGCGGCCGTCGCCTTTGCTGATATGGAGAAGTCCCTCGGCATCGGTCTCGAAAGCACCGTAATAGGGATTTGTTTTAGCCGGGCATACACTCACCACCATATCTATGTCTGGACGCCAAAGCGCTTCAGCACGGAGTATATCGTCGGCAGTACGCAGCGGAGAAGTCGGCTGTAACAACACAACACGGTCATATTCACGTCCTTCGGCTGCCAGACGGTGCAGACAATCTATTATCACATCATAACTCGATGCAGTATCGGTGGCAAGATGTGCAGGACGCATAAAGGGTATTTTCAGACCGTAATCTTCGGCTACTTTCCTTATCTCTTCGCTATCGGTGCTGACAAGTATGTCGGTGTCGTCAGCTCCTACATCGCGGGCATTGTCGATAGCATGACAAATAAGCGGTTTGCCTAAGAAGGGTCTGATATTTTTACCCGGTATGCCCTTACTTCCTCCACGGGCTGTTATCAGATACAGTGTTTTCATTGATTTTCGATTTCATAAAACTTCTTAACCGGATAGGGTCTGAAATCAAACTTCTCTATAGCATCGGCCATAAGTGAGGCAGTATGTGGACATGCATACGGATTTTCACAACGTGCCGCTATAGCTTGCATACGCTCAGACAGCACATATTCCAGTCCTTCGGCCACTTCAGCAGCAGTCGGTCCGCAATGCCATACCGATGGACCGTGTTCACGTCCCGCTTGCCGTATACCGACATCAAGTGTTGGTATACCGACTGAAGGAACCTCAACCAGTCCGCTTGATGAATTGCCTGCCACAGCACTGGCCAGATGCAGCGCCGACATATAACGCACACGCCCTAACGACGGCACAAGGCATACTCTATCGCCATGCCTCGAGACGAACTCTTCAAGTAAAGCTATCTGAGGCTCGGGATCAACATCGTTGTTAGGATAAGTCAGCAGAATCTGTATATCTTCGTAACGCTGCATCACAGTCTCCAGACCGGTAAGAAACTCCTTCATCTGCTGCCATGGTGATACAGGACTCAGAGTCGCGGCATGGAGAGTAGCTACTATCAGACGGCCGGTGATATGCCAGTCAAGTGAAGTCTCTAACTCCGCACGTGTCATAAGCGGAGTCTTAAGAACGTTCTCCACCCCTATCGCACCTGTGGTTATAACCTGTGCAGGCTGTTCGCCCATAGCTATCAGCCGATTACGACATCGCTCTGTCTCGGTAAGATGCAGATTTGCCATTTTACTTATAGAATGACGTATGGAGTCGTCAAAAGCACCCTCCGAGACGGTACCGCCGGCTATATGTATTATCGGCACACCGCACAACAGAGCCGCTGTAGCCACTCCCAACATCTCGAAGCGGTCGCCGAGAATAACTACGGCACACGGATGTAACCTGCCGAAAGCTGCCGCAAATCCGGCTGTGGCAGCAGCCGCTATCTGTGCCGGAGTACCATCAGCCGGTATTTCGGCCACCGGGATAAAACCATCACGTACTATCTCGTCAACAGTATGACCGCAGTCAGCACGCAGGTGCATATTTGTAGCCATCACCCCTACTTTGTGACCGCGCCGGCATAGTTCGGTAGCTAAAGGACTCAGTAGTCCCCAGTCCGCCCGTGTACCGGTAGCTATGGCTATCATACCTTCCTGTTCAGAGGGTGATGAGTTCGTCATATCCGAAATCACGTACAGCAGTCGTACCTATTACTTCATCCCAGCGCATAGGACTGATACCTGAACCGGGACGCTTCACAGTTATATTTTCTTCGGTAAGTACTTCCCCTTTACGTATCGGACGTGCTGCCACAATACTCTTGCGTGCTACTTCTATATTCGGTGCCTCGCTGGCGCTTACCTGTTTCTCGTCACTGCCGAGAGCCTGCTCTATATTACGTATGGAACGCACCATTGCCGCAAGTTCTTGAGGTTCGAGACTGGCCTTGTGGTCCGGACCGGGAAGATTACGGTCAAGAGTGAAGTGCTTTTCAATCATACCGGCACCGAGAGCGACGGCAGCCACAGGAACTTCGATGCCTACAGTGTGGTCACTGTAACCTGTACGCACTCCGAGACGCTCACCTATAGTAAGCATAGCACGCAGGTTGACATCATTCATGGGTGTGGGATACTGCGTATTGCAGTGAAGCACCCATATATCGTCACGTGTCAGAGTTGACTGCGAAGGGTAACGGTCGTGTGTACCGGTAAGTATTCGGACGGCATCTTCTATTTCGTCAAGTGTCGACATACCGGTGCTCAGTATCACAGGACGCCCGACAGCAGCTACCCGACGCAGATAAGGAAGATTGGTAATTTCACCTGAAGGTATCTTAAAATAATCCTGTCTGAGTTCAGCCAACAGGTCTATTGAAACCAAATCGAACGGTGTACTCATAAACCCTATTCCTTCCTCCTCGCACAGGGCCTTAAGACCGGCATAGTCACTGAGCGGCAGATGTATAGCGCGGCACATATCGAGCTGAGATTCGCCGGCACCGGTAGTTTCTTTCTGATATTCTGCTTTGGGAGCAATACTCGATATGACAAGTTCGGGCACAGCTGTCTGAAACTTCACGTAATCGGCACCAGCCTCACGTGCAGCTCTGACCATACGACGTGCCATGTCGAGGTCTCCGTTGTGGTTGACACCGGCTTCGGCTATGATGATGACACGTCCGGGATTATGTTGTGTCTGCATAGTGCGTGATTCAGTCTGCCGTAGGCGAGGTGTTGTCGAGGTGCATCATGCGTTCCTCCTCGTCGGCATAGAATATAGTCTCTTTCAGATAACGTGCCATAAGGGTCTGTGAAGCCCAGTTGTCGCAAGGACTTACGGGACGTCCGAGAGCTTCGTCAAGTATATAATCGGTAATGGGTGCGCCGGCATAAATAGAGCATACCACACCTCCGCCCAAACGCGGGTTTACCTCCATAAGCAGATAACGGTCACGGTCGAGGTCGTGCAGGAACTGAAGAGTCACAGGTCCGCGAAGATTAAAGGATTCTATCACCTGACGGCTCATTTCCATAAGTGTAGGTATACGGCATGTTACCGTGCGTGTCACCTCACCGCCCATAACCTCAAGACGCCGGCGCGGAACAGTGACAAGTATCTCACCCTGCTGGCTGACGTAACTGTCCACAGTGTACTCATGACAACGCTCTATGAATTCCTGCACCAGATAGTCGCCGATATTGTCAAGGTGCATCAGGTCGTCGATATTGTGGAATATCTTTATACCGCGTGAAGCAGAGCCGTGACGAGGCTTGGCTATAGCCGGCATTTCGGCTGTTATGACCGAGTAGGTGGACGGTATCGGACAGCCTGCTTTCTTAAACGCACGGGCAGCTTCCACTTTATCGAACATTATCCGTGCGGTCTCAAAATCACTTACCGGCACAAACACGTCTTTTATCTGTTCGCGGCATTTGGCTGCTATCTCTATGGCACCGTCTACGAAAGGCAGTATTATGTCTACTCCGTATTCACGTACCACACGCTCTATATCGTCGACTACCTCAGGGTCGGTCCAGCGTTTTCCTACCACTACTTTGCCGACGATAGCTATGGGCACCTCCTCGTTCAACTCGTAACTCACAAGGTCAACTTCGTAACCTATGCGGCTGCCGCTCTTCTTGATAAGCTCGGCTACCGACACCCGCCGTGCGCCTCCGAGGGCCAGCACAGTAAGTTTCTGTTTTTTCATCGGTTGTAGATATTGGGTTTATAATATTTGAGATTGTCGGCGTCGGCCAGCCACCGCGCTGTGCGGCGGAGACCTTCTTCCAGACTCACCTGCGGACGCCAGCCGGTGAGACGTGTTATCTTTTCGTTCGAACCGCACAGGCGGAACACTTCGCTGTCACGCGGACGCAGACGTTCGGGGTCGGTCTCGAAAGTTATATCAGCCTCCATGACACGTGCTATGGTCTCCAATGTCTCACGCATACTTACTTCCGTACCTGTGGCTATATTCACCTCCTCGCCTATTGTGGCTTCGCTACGTGCTACGGCTATGAAACCTGCAGCTGTGTCGGTGACATAATTGAAGTCACGTGTCGGAGTCAAATCACCTACCTTTATCACCTTGTGGCCTGCGGCTATCTGACTGATGATAGTCGGTATGATGGCACGGGCTGACTGACGAGGACCGTATGTGTTAAATGGACGCACCAACGTCACAGGCAGTCCGAAAGCATGGCGAAAGCTCATAGCTATGGCGTCGGCACCTATCTTGGAAGCTGAATAAGGCGATTGCGGTTGGCGGGGATGAGTTTCGTCGATAGGCACTTTCAGAGCTGTACCGTACACCTCCGAGGTGGATGTCACCAACAGGCGTTCGCAACCGGCATCACGAACAGCCTGACACATATTCAGCGTGCCCTTGACATTAGTATCAATGTAACTGTCCGGCGCCACATAACTGTAAGGTATAGCTATGAGGGCGGCAAGATGAAATACTGTATCAGAACCTTTGACAAGATGCCTACAGAAATCAGGGTCACGTACATCACCTGTCACCACTTCAAGATTGGGGTGACTCACTTGTTCGAGCCAGCCCCATGTGTTCTGAGAGTTATACTGCGCTAAAGCTCTGACATGACATCCTTCAGCCAACAGAGCTTCGGTGAGATGACTGCCGATAAATCCGTCGGCACCGGTGACGACTACATTTTTCATTGTATAGGTAGTTAAAGATTGAGGATTCAGTCTATGTGAAAACCCGTCAGCCGAGGGTCTTCAGTGAAAGTACCGATATGTCGCTTTTTCTTTTCTTCGAATATCTCTGATATTTTCAGGAAAATACCGGTCTCTTCCACATCACCGAACTCTGTATTAATTGCCGTGCCAAATACTTTCATAGTTGGAGAGAGAGCCATATAAGCGTTGACAAGCGGCGGAATATTAAGGCCTTCTTCACGTATGGCACGGTTGAGTATTCGATAATCCTCCTTAAAATTCTGTCCGCTGAGACGACTCTGCACTGCTTCGCTTAGGGCTTCGGTAGCCAGAGGAATGATAGGACGTACAAGACCGTCAGGGTCAGGAAAATGTTTGTAGAGGAAACCTAAAAGCAAATCACGACAGTTGATTTTATAACTCGGATACATTGTAACCTTACCGAACAAATACTGTATCTGAGGATAGATAACCGTCAGTGCCCCTAAGCCGTCCCAAAGATTGTCAAGAGTATAGAGCGCACGTGCTCCTGCCTTACTCGATTGGTAAGGAGGTGCGACAAACGAACGTCCTAACTCAAGAGTGGCCGGAAGATAATCGTTTATGAAACGGTCCGAGAAGCGGAACATGTGCGATGTGGCGATATGAGGCACACCGGACGGGTCAAGACGTATGTTCTCACCTAATATAAAACGGTAACCGCCGGTTATCTCACGGGCCACAGGGTCCCACACTATGAGCTGCCGGCAGGGCTGGTCCATAGTGTCAAACTCGTCAATATCGTATGCCTTGCCGGTACCCCCGCCGGCACCACGAAAGGCCACCTCG
>CAMWVA010000174.1 GCA_947177575.1 uncultured Porphyromonadaceae bacterium
CAAAACACTACGAGGGCCTGTCTCCGGCCCAGGTGGAAGAGAGCCGGCGCAAGCATGGTGTCAATATTCTCACCCCACCCGAAAAGGAACCGCTATGGAAGCGTTTTCTTGAGAAATTCGGTGACCCGCTGATTATTATTCTTCTTATAGCCGGTGTGCTGTCGATAGGTATCAGCTGCTATGAATTCTGGGGGCTTAACGAAGGCCCTGGAGTGTTCTTTGAACCTATCGGTATTTTTATAGCTATACTGTTAGCTACCGGTCTTGCCTTCATGTTTGAGCTGAAGGCCGATAAGGAGTTTTCGCTGCTCAATCAGGTTAATGATGACGAACCGGTACAGGTCATCCGTCAGGGTGGTGCTACTACGGTGCCACGTAAAGATGTGGTGGTAGGCGACATTGTGGTGCTTAATACCGGTGAGGAAGTTCCTGCCGATGGCGAACTGCTTGAAGCTACTTCACTCAATATCGACGAATCAACTCTGACAGGAGAACCCGTAGCACACAAGACCACAGACCCTGAACAGTTTGATAAAGAAGCTACCTTCGCGTCGAATACAGCCATGAAGGGTACAAAAGTCATGGAGGGTCACGGTGTGATGCGTGTCACTGCTGTAGGTGATGCTACTGAAAATGGTAAGGTTTTCGAGGCTGCTCAGATAGATGACTCTGTAAAGACTCCGCTTAACGAACAGCTTGACGGTCTGGGTAATCTTATCACCAAGATAAGTTATGCTGTTGCAGCTCTCATAGTGGTAGGACGTCTGATAATCTACTTTGTAAGCACACCGTTTGATTGGTTGGACTTCCTTGCTTATTTCCTCCAGACGTGTATGATAGCCGTTACGCTTGTAGTAGTGGCTGTACCCGAGGGTCTGCCTATGGCTGTGACTTTGGCTCTTGCCTACTCAATGCGCCGTATGCTGCGTACTAATAACCTTGTGCGTAAGATGCATGCTTGCGAGACTATGGGTGCCACAACGGTGATATGTACTGATAAGACAGGTACGCTGACTCAGAATCAGATGCGTATATACCGTGCTGATTTCTATGGCAATCCTCCTGTCGGTGTGCTTGAAGAGGGCATCGCTGTCAACTCTACGGCTCGTCTGGACCTTACCGGTGACAAACCTCAGGTGTTGGGCAATCCTACCGAAGGTGCCTTACTGCTATGGCTGCGTGAGAAAGGTGTTGATTATGAAAAACTGCGCGAGAAGGTCACGGTAGTTGAGGAATTGCCGTTCTCGACCGAGCGTAAGTATATGGCTACTGTTGTTCGTTCGGCCGCTACTGGCAAGACAGTAATTTATGTCAAGGGCGCACCTGAGATTATTTTCGGTATGTGTCATGATACAGCCGGCCTGACTAAGTCTGAAGTTGATGCTCAGCTGCTTCAGTATCAGAATATGGCTATGCGTACACTTGGTTTTGCTTATCAGGAAATAGGTCCGAAAGATGCTACCATAGAAAACGGTAAAGTAGTGGCCAAAGGTCTGATATTCCTCGGTATAGCTGCCATTTCCGACCCTGTGCGTGCTGATGTGCCGGATGCTGTACGTGAGGTACTTAATGCCGGTGTAGGCGTGAAGATAGTTACCGGTGATACTCCGGGTACAGCTAAGGAAATCGGACGTCAGATAGGTCTGTGGGATGACAGCATCGACGGCGAGCGTAATATCATAACCGGTCCGGAATTTGCTGCTCTTAGTGATGAGGAAATGCGTAAACGTGTCGGTGATCTTAAGATTATAGCCCGTGCCCGTCCGCTTGACAAGAAGCGTCTTGTAGAATCTTTGCAGGCCAATAACGAAGTTGTGGCTGTAACCGGCGACGGTACAAACGATGCTCCGGCTCTCAAGGCTGCCCATGTAGGTCTGTCGATGGGCGACGGTACTTCTGTGGCTAAGGAGGCTTCTGACATTACTATTGTCGATAACTCGTTCGCTTCGATAGGGCGTGCCGTAATGTGGGGACGTTCGCTGTTCCAAAACATACAGCGCTTCATTCTCTTCCAGATGACTGTGAACGTAGCAGCATGTCTTATAGTGCTGGCCGGTGCTTTCATGGGTATGCAGTCACCGCTTACAGTGACACAGATGCTTTGGGTAAACCTTATCATGGATACTTTTGCAGCTATGGCCCTTGCTTCACTGCCGCCATCGGAATCAGTTATGAAGGATAAGCCGCGTTCGCGTGAGGCTTTTATCATCAACCGTCCTATGTGGCAGTCGATAGTCGGTGTCGGCGGTATCTTCTTCCTGTTGCTGTTAGCGCTGTTATGGTATTTTGAGCATACCGATATAACCTGTCTGCTCGATATGTTCCATGTGCCTGTAGGAGCAAATACCGGCCTTAGCGCTTATGAATTGTCACTGTTCTTCACTATCTTCGTATTCCTTCAGTTCTGGAATATGTTTAATGCACGTGCGTTTGAGACCGGTCGTTCGGCTTTCCATTTTAAGGATTGCGGCGGTTTCCTGCTTATTGCATTGGTGATAGTTGGCGGTCAGCTGCTTATAGTAAGTGTAGGTGGTGAATTCTTTAATGTGACACCGCTTAAATTTATTGACTGGGTACTTGTTATAGGAGGTACCTCGTTAGTGCTCTGGGTAGGTGAGTTAGTACGCCTTTTCAGCCGTAAATAAAATATACAGACAGATATGAATATTAAAGGTAGTCCTCTTCGGACTACCTTTTTACTCCATAAATTACCTTATCATGAATACACGTATCATTGAGTGCGTTCCTAATTTCAGTGAGGGACGCGACCGTGAAAAAATCAAAGCCATAACCGATGCTATATGCTCAGTTAAGGGTATCAGCCTTCTCGATGTTGATCCGGGAGAAGCTACAAACCGAACTGTTGTTACTTTTGTAGGTGCTCCGGAGGCAGTAGTTGAAGCAGCATTCTTAGGCATAAAAAAAGCAGCAGAGGTTATAGATATGCGTGGTCATCACGGTGCTCACCCCCGTATGGGCGCTACAGATGTATGTCCGCTTATTCCTGTAGCCGGTGTCACACTTGAAGAGTGTGCAGAGCTTGCACGTCAGCTGGCAGAGCGTGTGGCCACAGAGCTTGGAATACCGACCTACTGTTATGAAGCTGCTGCTTTCACTCCCGAGCGTAAAAACTTGGCTGTGTGTCGTGCAGGTGAGTATGAGGCTCTGCCTGAGAAAATGGGCGATGAACAGAAAGGTCCTGATTTCGGCAACCGTCCGTTCGACGAGGCCGTGGCACGTACCGGCGCCACTACAATCGGAGCACGAGATTTCCTTATAGCTGTCAATTACAATCTCAATACTACTTCCACACGTCGTGCCAATGCTATCGCTTTCGATGTACGTGAGAAGGGTCGTCCTATGCGCGAAGGTGGCAAGGTAACTGGTAAACCTATGAAAGATGCTGACGGCAATCCTATCATGATACCGGGCACTCTGAAAGGTACTAAGGCTATCGGCTGGTATATAGATGAGTATGGCATCGCGCAGGTGTCGATGAATATAACCGATATTGCCACTACACCTCTGCATGTAGCTTTTGATGAAGTATGCCGTGCTGCCGATGCGCGTGGTGTGCGTGTTACCGGCACTGAGATAGTGGGTCTTGTTCCGAAGCGTACTCTTATCGAGGCAGGAAAGCATTTCCTCCGCAAACAGCAGCGTTCTACCGGTATTCCCGAACGTGAGATAATACGTATAGCGATTAAGTCGATGGGTCTTGATCAGTTAGGTGAGTTTGACCCGAAGCAGAAAGTGATAGAATATCTTATCGAGGATAAAGCTGCCAAACGTCTGGTTGATTTGACAGCTCGTGGTTTTGCTGAGGAGACTGCTTCAGAATCGCCTGCTCCCGGCGGCGGCTCTATCTCTGCCTACATGGGCGCTCTTGGTGCTGCTTTAGCTACTATGGTAGCTAACCTGTCAGCACACAAGGCTGGTTATGATGACCGTTGGGAGGAGTTCTCAGCGGCTGCCGAGCGCGGACAGGAGATTATGGAACGTCTGCTGCACCTCGTTGATGAGGATACTGAGGCCTTTAACCGCATCATGGCTGTATTTGCCATGCCGAAGAAGAGCGAAGCTGAGAAAGCTGCACGTGCCAAGGCTATGGAAGAAGCTACTCTTTATGCTACCGAAGTGCCTCTGCGTACTATGGAGACAGCTGCCGAAGCTTTCGGTGTCATCCGTGAAATGGCCGAACGCGGAAATCCTAACTCCGTTACAGATGCCGGTGTGGGTGCACTTGCAGCTCGTGCTGCCGTGCGTGGTGCCTTTCTGAATGTACGCATCAATGCTGCCGGCCTTAAGGATCGCACCCGTGCTGAAGCCCTAATTGACCGCGGTGCCGCCATCGAAGCCGACGCTGCCCTGCAGGAGGCTGAAATCCTCGCTATCGTCAACTCTAAAATCTGACCGCCGTCGTGTAAGCAGCCTGACCCGGCGCAAGCCGGCTGGCTGCTATAAGCGAGAAGCAAGAGAAGCGAGCTGAAGCTCGCACACAGAACCAGGAGGTACCGGCGCCCCATATCTTCGGCACAACTATTTCTATGCCTGAGGTAACTCTGCTTCCTTGCGGGCTGTCTGAGGTGCCTTCTTGCGGGCTGGTTAGGAGTACCTCCTGGTTCTGTGTGCGAGCTTCAGCTCGCTTCTCGCGCTTCCATCCGTCATCCTTTTTTCCACCTATTTATCCGCTAATACATGCTTAACAGTTCTAACTTCAACAGGCGTTGCCGTGATCATGACTACCGCAGCCGCTGTATCTATATGATTACTATGCTTAAAGCCTCCGGTGTGCCTCGTTTTAGTACTATTACTCGTGATGAGCGCTGTAAAAAGATTTCGCCTGTAGTGAAGCTGAGTGATGTAGGGATAATTATTCAGAATAATCTGGCTCGTCTGGTTACTGATTACCCCGAGCTTAAAGTGCTTGCGCGTATAATTATGCCTGATCATATTCATTTTGAGCTATATGTGCAACAGCCTACACAGTTACCTCTCGGTAGTATATTGGCCGAGTTTAAATCAAACTGTTCAACCGCTTTTAGATGTAAGACGAATACAAAGTGTACTTCTGTCCAATCACTATTTACTCCGGGTTTTAATGATAAAATCGCTTTTCGGGAGGGTGCTAAAGATGCCTTCTATAACTATATAAGTGATAATCCGCGTCGTTATCTCATAAAGAAGCACTGCCCTGAGTACTTTTACCATAAATTGCTAATAGATGTGGAGGGACGGTTGTGTGGGTTATATGGTAATCTGTTTCTGCTTGACCACCCGCTGAAAGCAGCGGTGAAAATCAGTCGCCGAAAGGAGCATACACCCGACCTCGCTAAGAAAACGGGTATTTGGGAGGAAGTTCTGCGTGCTCAAGGTGTGCTTGTGTCTCCATTTATCAATCCGGAGGAAAAGAAATATTATGAGCGTGCTATTTCTACTAATACCGGAATTATACTTATTGTCAATTATACTTTCTCTGACAGGACCAAGCCCTACAAGAAGCTGTTTGATCTGTGTGCTGAGGGAAAGCTGCTGATAATCTCAACGGAGCAATATCTACGTGAGCAGAGAATAACTTATCCTGAAGCCCAGTATCTTAACCGCATTGCGGCTGCTGTGGCTCAATTAGCGCCGCAGCAAGCGAGGCTACGGCCACGCTGAAGTATTGGAAGCGAGCTGAAGCTCGCACACAGAACCAGGAGGCACCTCAGTTGGCATCAGGGGGCTGAGGGGGTGTTGGGTTGAGGTGAGG
>CAMWVA010000175.1 GCA_947177575.1 uncultured Porphyromonadaceae bacterium
AGTAAGAGAAGATGGAAAAGTACCGTTGAAACTGCCCTGTACAGCCGGTGCCGGTTCACACCATAGATAGTCAAGGATACCGAGTTGCATCATATAAGTATGGTATTTATCTACAGGAATGTGTATCTTATCACGGGCCGCTGTATCAATAAAAGCACGACAGGCCGCTGCGTTTATGTAGAATGCCCCTGTACAGCGATCATAAGGTCCGGGATATAGAAGCTGTCCTTTACGGCGCTGACTGTAAGGTACAAACCGCAGAGGAGAACCATCGTAAGACAATATCGTAGGTCGAGAAGGGTCACACTTGGATTTATACTCATCTAAAGAACGGTTGAATATATCGCAGAAATCCTTACGCAGAGATATATCATCTTCAAGTATCAGAGCGCCTTCCCAGCCTTTATCAAGTATATAATGGTAGGCAAGAAGATGTTTGTAGCTGCATGACTGTACGCCGGGTGAGGAACCGGCCATCTCACCTTTAAATATCTTACAGCGAATATCATCATTCATATCGCTCACATCACCGTCCAGAAAAAACTCGAAATCAATACCGAGACGTCTGAGCATATTTTCTGCGTACTCACCGCGTGCTTCGTATCCTTTCTTGACATGTAGTACCAGACACGGTGCCTCAATACCCTTATTCATAGTAGAAGTCTTAACCATAATAAATGAATATATTTTACAGATTGCTACAGACGGGAAAGACGTCTACGGCCTTCCTCCTCACCATAATAACGGAAAAAATCGGTTTTGGTACGTTTCCAGCGGTTATGACTCCAAAGCCATAAAGCGGGTTGACGGTCTATAGACTCTGCCAACATATCATAATACCTCTGGGTCAGCTTAAACTGGGGGAGTGATTTAGGATTGTCGGTCATCTTAACATAACGACAGGTGTAATAACCTCTCTTATTACGACGAATATCACAGTAGAACACTACAGAGTCGAACATTCTTGACAATCTTTCCGGTCCTGTGAATGTCGGAGTCTCCTGATGAAGAAAATCAGCGAAATAGTGCATACCCTCGAACAGAGGTACCTGATCAGCTATAAAGCCTACCATAAAAGGTTTTCCTTCTTTCCTCCACTTCATAAGAGTCGGTAAGGTATCGGCCATCTTTATAGATGTGGCTCCGCAGTGTCCCCTGATTTTAAGAAAAGCTTCGTCCGCAGCCTTGCTTTCAAGCGGATGGTATATCTGGCCCATGTGTAGTTCTTTGTCGAAATGCAACGGTATCGAACTCATCCATTCCCAGTTACAATAATGACCTAAGTAAAGTGTGACGTTACGTCCGGCTTCAAGATAATGTCTTACTTCTTCCTCATTCTCAAAACGCATACGACGTTTTATCTCCTCCTCACTCATACGTCCTAACTTCAGAGTCTCCACAAAATAATCACCAAGAAAACGGTAAAAATCTCTCTCTATCTTACGGAGTTCTTTTAAATCTTTATCCGGAAAACTCAGAGTCAGATTCTTTCGTATCACCTTTCTCCGGTATCCGATTATCCTGCCGGCAAGAAAAGCTACCGTATCGGAAAGACCGTAAAGTACCCGTAAAGGTAATAAACCGACAGCCGAAAACAACATGCTGAGTAATCGGCCGCCTGATGACATATTATGTACTACTTCTTTATTCATGGACCTATATCAGATTTTAAGAAACATGAGCATCTGTATGGTGCATTAAAATATATCACCCAACAGATGCTCATGGTAGATTTAAGAAAATTTATTCAGTCCACTAATATTAGAATGGAAAGTTGATACCAAAATTGAAGGCGGCATTTGAGTTCAGAGGAACGCCTTGTTTAGACAACTTGCCAAGAGTATGATCCATACCAGCAAACATGTTGAAACCAGTCAAATGAAGATTAAGCAACCAACCAAAGCCGACACCATAAGTACCTGCTGCTAGATTGACACCGGCCGAGAAACAGTTTACAGGGTTGACATTTGCCGACAGGCGGAATTGAGTCCATGTATAGGGACCATTAATATGGGTCGAATTCAGCAAACCGACATGCAAACGACGATACATAGGCAGTTCCCATTGTGCAGCAAAATTAAGAGTAGCAGCAAGTGCACGTGTACGCGAAGTAAGTTCACCGTTATTATCAAGCTGATAAAGCTGTGCAAGATCATCGGTAAGGCGATCCCATTCATTATCGAACGAGTTAGCAGCATCACCATTAGCATTAAATGTATACTTATCAGTTTCGAAGGTCTTTAGACCGTTAGTCGAAGCCCACTGTGTAACTCCCCAACTTATAAAGCCTAAATCAAGCACGGCAGCCGAAAACTTAAAGTCATTCCACTCATACTCACCACCTAAATCAAGTCCGAGACCAAAACCAGAAGGTTTATAACCATCATCAAGATTACCTCCTGATACATATTCTTTCCCTGTCTGTTTGCTGTGCTTCATATCATAACGGAAGCCGCCGATTGAAGTATAAATATCAGCATTTGAACGTATCGACCAGTTATCTTCACCGAGTACAAGTTTAGCTTCATTGAAACGGAAATCCACATTACCAGCTCCCACAAGTACCTTTAGGGTAGCACCTACGCGCAGACCGGGTACCTGGGATATCTTACGCGAGTGATTAAGAGCTAACTGTGCATAGGCATGTGCATTACCGAACATGTTTTCTATATCGTAGGTAGCATTTGTAATACCCTCCTTAGCTAAAGAGAAAAATGCTCCGGGAACTGAAATATCAGCACTTGCTACTGCACTCAGGGAAACAGTATTATAGCCTCCTAAAGCCTTAAAACCAACAGTAATCAGGTCAATCTTATCTATTGTACCAAGACGGTTTTTATCCCCAAAACGATTCATGGCCTCAGAAGTACTAATACCAGGATTAGTAAACAACACAGTCTTTCCGTTCAGACTGTAGATAACATCCTTTACATGCAGATTTCCGTGCATATTAATGTTTATGTTGCCTAAAGCCGGAAACGATACGAAATTTTTTTCGTTACCGAAGGCAGGATTCATCTGGAAACGATAATCGTAGTTGTCCAGAAAGTAACCTGAATAAGTTGTTTGGGCGCTCATACCCAAGGCGCTGCCGACGGCTACTGCAGCGCATATCATTAATTTCTTAAGGCAAGAATTCATAGTTTCCTAATTCTAAAAAGTTAATTATTTGTATTCGGTCGTTCATAGTTTTTTAATGTAGCTGCCGCTCACCTTGGCACGAATATTTTTCATTGTTAGAGTCTGCGAAGGAGAGAGAGCTTCGTCTGACTCCGGCTCAACAGTAGCAGTAAATTTTATACCGTCCAGATGCTGTACAGTGCCGTTAATCCTAATAACAACTTCTTTATCTTTAGCATTAGCGGGTATCTCAGCACCTACAATTGTTACCTCAGAGATCTGATTACCTTTCTTATCTATCGGATATCCGCTTATATCAGCCTTTAGGGGTAGTGTACTGTCTACTGTCATTGAGATTTCAAGAGTGGAAATAGTTATAGCATCAATATCTTCATCATTCCAACCGTCGTTAGTTTTAGTATATACAATCTTTGAACCTACTCCGCTCTTTAGAGCAAGTGGAGCAATAAAATTCCAGCTTCCTTCGAGGGCATTAAGATTACGTCCAAGCTGAAAATGGCTGACCATCTGTTCAAATATCTGCGGCTCTACAAGATCGATATCGATACTCTTAGGTAAGCCATTACCACTTATTACATTGCCAAGAGAAGTGAAAGGCACATGTACAGGCTCAACATAACCATTCGGTACCATCTCGGCAGCAGGTAATTCAGGTGAAAGACAGAAGTTATAGGGACCTGTTACACCTTTGTTAAAGCTAATATCAAAATAACCGTTATCCAATCTGAAATTCTGCTCCGGCCCATTATCTCTAATAGCGGTAAGCTGCAGACCTGTACGGTAGGCAAGTTTCTCATTAGCTACTGGGTTATTAACACTCAAATAAATCTGAGGATTGCTAAGCACAAGATTTGTACCCTCCTGTGCCAAGAAATCAGGAAGATTAGAAAGTGAGATAGGAGATATATTAAGATCATTACCTTTAAGCATATAGTGTATCTTACCAGATACTGCGTTCACAGCCAATGGTGAAATATTGTAATCAACATTCAGACTTACACTTTCTGGTATTGTTACAGTAGCATTAGCTTTAGGAGTTACAAAAAGAGTTGCACTCTCTATATTAACGTTAGTATTAAGTTCGAGAGAATGATTAGCATAATCTATTACACAGCCATTGGCAACAAGATTAATTCCATAAGCATTTAAAGTGATTGTAGCTACTCCATTCTCAAACTTAACTGAAGGTATCTCAAGACGACCTTCACTATAAATACCATCAGGTAATATATCAACTCCTGCAAAACCTTTAGGAAGGTCAAGTAGAAGATTCTGAATTTCTATATCAGCATTTTCAGTTATTTCAGGTGAGGCTGTAAATGTCAATACAATGCTCAGCTCATCAGTAAACAGGTCTGTAAGTGATACTATAGCAGAATCAATGTTGTTAGCGCGATACGAAAATGATTTTTCTATTGGAGAGGTCAGAGCCAGGGTAACAGAAGGTAATTTAGCAGACACAGACATCAACTTTCCTCCTGTATTGAAGTTAATAGCAGCAGAAGCTATTGATGGCGCATTGGTAGAAAATGCAGGTATATGAATCGGGTTAGAAGCAAATGTACCGCTTTCCTGCACCGCATAGAAAATTTGATCTCCAATAGTTATCTCTTTAATTTGGTCTTCTGGTTTAATGTCAATAATATCACCAAGAGTCACAACATCAATATTGACAGGCAATACAAGATCGTTAACTTTAAACTCACTTGTGGTATCAATATCCGAGAGATCGTAATTATCATCGATACAGCCCGTCAATGAAACCATAGCCAATAAAGGCAAGCCACCGTAAAGAAAAATCTGTTTCATAAATATGACAGTTAAGATAGTTATTTATTGTTCCCCAGACAGTATAGGCTGGGTGCTTTGACACATGTTAAGAGTCAGATTATATGCAAAGTTAGATAAATTTATCTATAATATCAAATACTAAATTGAATTTTAACAGAATGTAGAGTCAACTGGTAAGTGCAAAATTAGGAAATTCTTTTGAAGACCTCTTTTTAGGGTGATGAAAAACCCAATTTTTCTAGGCCGTTTATTGATCTGATGCTGCATATTGTTCGTTTCCTTTTTATGGTCCATGAATTCATTGCTGTTATCAGTGGTGATTAACTCTCAGTCTCGCAAATATCGAGTGCTGGGGTTCGCAGCCAGTTTTTCTTTTGCGGTTCTAAATATAGCAAAACTGATCATTCATAAAGAGAATTTGTCTTTGTTCATAGGACAGTTCCAGTTGATAATGTTATTGGCTACCGCAACCCGAATTAATTCGAGGTATACTAATCCACCAATCTCAAAATTAATAGCTGAATGGGACAAAGCCCTATATAAAATGGCAGCGGTAAAGACTATTTTCAGCATAATTTTAACTTAAAAAACTACTGAATCATTGTAAATAACTTCTATGGGATGTTAAGAGACAATACTGCCTACCAATGACAAAGTTAATCAAATCATCTTAATTCTACAAAAGCCGCTTATCTCCATAGCGCCTAAACCAGTAATCCTATTTAGAGAAAGTTTATCAATAATAAAACAGGTATTGAAAAATCGCGGACGCGAAATTCGCGTCCGCGATTTTTCAA
>CAMWVA010000176.1 GCA_947177575.1 uncultured Porphyromonadaceae bacterium
CAAGATGCTGTCTGTGTATTATATTTCTCTCTGTTCTATGTTTACAGCCGACAACTGTAAACAACGTACCTACTATCATCAAAAGCGGTAACAAGCGGAGACCAAGATAGCGCGGTATAGTCCATTTGACGCAGAGTTTTATCATGTTGTCCTAAATTTTAGGACAAATATAATCATTTCTGTCCTAAAATAAAGAACACTTATTTCTAAACTTTGATACAAGCTGTTCGAAATAGTCAATGTGATTGTATTACTGATACTATCGAAAAATTTGATTAAATTTGCGGTAATAGTTTATCAGCTGACCGGTTGAGATTATAATTATAAATGAGCAGTAGAAATAAAAACAAAATAAATGAAGTTAAGCTTGAACTCTTTGAACAGCTCAAAGAGGAACATGTCTTTTGGTCGTATTCTCCGGAGTCATTAAGTGTGGCAAAGCTTAATGATGATCAGTTAATAACTCTAACAATGCGTTATCTTGATTTAGATGATATTAAAAAACTATTCTCAATTTTTTCTTATAATAAAATTAAATCAGCCTGGCGTAGAATATTAGTACCGGAAGGAGAATATCTTTATACTCTTAACCGCTTCTTCGCATGGTATTATTTTAAAGCCAAACGCCCGGATGCCTACCTTAAAAGTTTACAGACTCGTTACCTGAATACCCTGATTCAATAAAATACTGTTATGAAAGGATTAACTCTTGCCACATCTTTATTATTCGAAAAAATATCTTACCTTGAATGTATAAAACCATACGTTCTGGTGGGTGGAACTGCCTTATCTCTTCAATTAGGTACTCGCTTAAGTGAAGATTTGGATTTTATGTCCTGGCGTAAATCTAAGAATGAAAAATAAGGCTAAGGAGTAAATGAGGAGAGTAGGATAATTTAGTTGATGGAACGTTTCTCGCCGCTGATGATGTAGATGCCTTTGGGGAGGGATGATAGAGGACGACCGTTAAGGTGGACGCGGTTGCCGTTGAGGTCGTAGATGATTGGGTCAGTATGGGAGTCAGATGAGGTGGTAGAGACAGATGCTGACGAAACAGACAATGTGACTTCGACGTTGGTGCCGGAAAGAAAATCGCGTATTTCGTCGGCTGTAGCATCATCGATTTTGCCAAGCGGAGTATATGACCACGAGTTGGTGCCATAGAATATTACAATGCTGTGACCTTGATAGAGCATGATGTCTCCGGGCGAAGTGGTTATCTGGCGGTTTGAGGTAGTCAGAGGTGAAGGGAGATCACCGACTTTCTCAAAACCGCCGTAATCAGACATACTAATTGTAACGGGACCGTCAGCGAGGAGAGCAAACAGTTCGCGAGCGGCCTCGGTATCGGAGAGGGTAGCGGTTTTTGTCTGTCCGTTGGCAGTAATGTCAATTTGTGTCTGTGCTTTGGCCATAGTTGTGAGAATCAGAAGACTTAGAAAGGTGACAAGTGTTTTCATATTTGTCTGATGATTTTAGCCGGTACTCCTCCGACGATAGTGCGCGGAGGAACATCACGGTTGACTACGGCGCCGGCAGCAATAACGGCGCCATCGCCGATAGTGACACCTTGTAGGATTATGACGTTAGCGCCAATCCATACCTTATTACCTATGTGTACAGGAGCCGGTATCATGTCGCCACGGTGGTCCGGATCCATAGCATGGTTGAGGGTAGCTATGACACAGTTATGACCCACCAATACATCGTCACCGATAGTTATGCCACCTTGATCCTGAAACTTACATCCCGAATTAATAAATACTCTTTTACCTATACGGAGATTTTTGCCGCAATCAGTGTAGAAAGGCGGAAACATTGCAAAACTTTCGTGAATTTCCGTACCTGTCAGTTCTGACATGAGAGCGATTATTTCCTCATGATTGTGATAGGCATTGTTTATCTGCATGGTGATGCGTATAGCCTCCTGGCTAAGTTCGTGCATCTTGGCGTGTATAGGACTGCCGGCGACGATTAGGTCGCCGGAGTCCATAATTGCTATGAATTGCTTAGTTGTCATTTTTACTTGGCAGGCATCCATGTGTTATAGAACGTGGCAATCTGATTCATCGGAATTTTGTCAAGATTGTCATAGAGGTCGCAATGAGTGGCGTCAGCTACAATCAGCAACTCCTTGTTGTCGCCGTGCAGAAGTTTGAAAGTATCTTCACCGAAGTAGCGTGAATGAGCATTTTCGCCATGTACTATCATAACGGCACGGTCCAGTTCGCCGGCATATTCGAAAAACTTGAAATTCATAAACGGCAGAGCCGAGGTCATATTCCAGCCATCGGTTGAGTTGCCTGAACGGGGATGAAAACCTCTTGGGGTTTTATAATAAGCGTGGTAGTCTTTTACAAACTGCGGAGCGTCGTCAGGCAACGGGTCAACGACACCGCCGGCCCGCAGATATTTGCCGTTGCGATAGTCTTCAGTACGTTGTGCGGCAAGAGCAGCACGGTTTGCATTACGTTTTTCGGCCGAGTTATCGGCATCGAAGTAACCGTTGGCTGAAACACGGGTCATATCGTACATAGTTGAGGCAACGGTGGCCTTGATGCGCGGGTCATTGATAGCTGCCTGAATAGCTATGCCTCCCCAGCCGCATACGCCGAGTATGCCTATACGGTCAATGTCAACTTCAGGCTGCACTGACAGGAAATCAACAGCTGCTGAGAAGTCTTCGACATTAATGTCAGGTGAGGCTACACGACGTGGCTCACCACCGCTCTCGCCTGTGAAAGATGGATCAAAGGCTATGGTAAGAAATCCGCGCTCTGCCAATTGCTGAGCGTATAGACCGCTTGACTGTTCCTTGACAGCTCCGAAAGGACCGCTGACAGCAATAGCCGGAAGCTTACCGTTAGCACCTTTAGGAATGTACATATCAGCCGCGAGGGTTATGCCATAACGGTTGACAAATGTTACTTTCTTATGGTCTACTTTATCGCTCTTGGGAAATACTTTATCCCACTCCTGAGTAAGGGTGAGCTGCTCAACGGGAGCAAGTGAAGTGTTGAGGTTGGGATTTTCCATTATTTGTGATTTTGTTGTCAAGCTACCTGCTATCAGCAGTACAGCAGCAAATATCATTTGTTTCATTTTACAAAATTACTGTTTTCCGACGATACAAATGAGCCAAATTCGTTGGTAAACGGACCAATTTTACTGTCGCTTTCTTCTAAGCTATCTGTAGTTTCGGAGAAAATATATAAATTTGCGTAATCCATTTTTTAACCAACCCCTGACTGTTATGAGTAAGATTCTGAGAGTTACCAAACCTTCGGACTATAGTGCGTGGGTGGGTCAGACTGACCCGCATGAACTTGTGAGTGTCATTGACTACAGTAATATGGAGTCTGTGCGCATGAGTCTTAACCGGTATGAAGTATACGGATTATTTCTGATGGGCGATGATGCTTCATTTGATCTTGTGTATGGTACAGGACAGTATGACTATTCGGCCGGCACACTGATATGTGTGGCACCGGGTCAGTTAGGGGGTAAAGAGGATACGGGTGAATTTGTACATCTTAGCGGATGGGCTGTACTGTTTCATCCTGACATTTTGCAGGGTACAGGGCTGGAACGTGATATTCGTTCGTTTTCATTTTTTGAGTATCGTGTCAGCGAGGCTCTTCACATGACTCCTGAAGAACGCGATATTATGACTGCATTGATGCGGCAGTTGCAACATGAACTGCAGTTCCCTTCAGATCATATACAGAATCGTATTATCGTAGGGTTTATAAATTTGCTGTTGCGTTACAGTCAGCGATTCTATGACCGTCAGTTCGTTACACGCAAAATAGTCAACAACGATGTGTTAGCACGCTTCGAGCAGCTGCTTCACAAATTCTTTGAAAACGGCGAGCAACTTGAAAAGGGTATACCTTCGGTACAGTATTGCGCTGAACAACTCTGTATGTCACCTAACTACCTGAGTGACCTGATGAAGAGAACTACCGGTGATACTACTGCTGCCTATATAAAACGCTATGTTATACAATTGGCCAAGAATCGTCTGGCTTCAGGTATGAAGAGCTCTGAAGTAGCTTATTCTTTGGGGTTCGATTATCCGCAGCATTTCGCCCGCCTGTTCAAGAACATTGAAGGTATCACGCCTTCCGAGTATGTACGCCGCCGTACTGCTGTTAAAAGATGACCTTTGTTCTTTAGTTCTGGTCTGCTGTCTACGAAAAAGAGACCTACACAGATTTTGGCTGTGTAGGTCTCTTTTCGTGATATCGGATTTTTCCGAACTTTCGGAATTCTCGGATTTAATCGGATTAGTCGGATTTAATCGGATTAGTCGGATTAATCAGATTTCTCGGATTATTCCGATTACTCCGACTGATCTTTAAAGTTTAAACTTCTTACCAGCAGCAAGGTAGAAGCCAGGAGCAAGATCCGGAAGAGCATTGAATCCGGGTTTCAGATCAAGAACAGCTACACATACACCACGCATGTCATATACATGGAGCAGTGTCTCAACACTTGAAATAAATCCTGCAACACCATCTTCCATTGCAAAGGCAATACCATTAGCCACAGTGATACTTTCAACACCGGTCGGTATATAGTTATAAGTGAAGACAATCTCCTCAGAAGCGTACATACCCGGAACGAATACACGTGCATGGATAGTATTCATACCATACTCAAGCTCAATTGGCTCAATGTAAAGTTCTGAGTTTTCAGTAGGCTCAGTACCGTCAAGAGTAAATCTGATCTCAGCACCATCAATGCCAGAGACAATCTCAACTTTACTATTATCCTCAATAAGACTAACCTCCGGAGTAGCTGCCTGATAGTCAGCATAAACATGAACAAAGGTTACTACCTCAGAGTCATTGAAACCATCGCGGCGAGCAAAATAGCTGACTGTGCAGTCACCTGTAAAGGTAAGCGGCTCAGTGTAGAGAGTCCATGCTTCGGCGTTGATAACATCTGCATTATCAGCAATAGTATACCAGATGCTTGCCTGCGGGTCATCAACCATAAGGACGAGAGCAAGGTTATCAAATTCGCAATAAGGATTGGCAACCTGCATGTCGGCAATCTCAAGTGTGCTTACAATAGAAGCAAACATATCATTCTTGAATGCCTTCGCTGATATTATGACATTGCCATTCAGAATGATTGGCTCGGTGTAGAGAGTGCTTTCCTCAGTAGGTTCGGTTCCATCAGCTGTATAGCGGATTTCGGCACCCTCGGTCTCGCATGTCATGACGACAGAGTCACCTTCACGTATGATTACAGGAGCGGCAGTCTGATAGTCGGCATAAACGAATTCGAATGTCATTACCTCGGAGTCATTGAAGCCATCGCGGCGAGCGAAGAAGCGCACTGTGCAGTTGGAGTCAAGGGCAATAGGCTCGGTATAGAGAGTCCATGCCTCAGTGTCGGTAACCTCGGCGTCGGCAACGGTGGTGTACCATACGTTGGCCTGAGCATCATCTACGCTGAGTGTCAGCTTAAGGTTCTCAAACTTGGCAGCAGGGTTGGCAACAGTCATGTCGCTTACCGCAAGCTCGGTCTTTTCCGAATCGAATAGACCTTCGGCAAATGCCTTGGCGGTGAATACGCAGTTACCGTTCAGAGCGATAGGCTCGG
>CAMWVA010000177.1 GCA_947177575.1 uncultured Porphyromonadaceae bacterium
GGATTTTATGTATATTTATGGTAAAATTAAGAATAGATTTCCTGAAAATACTTATCTTTGTAACCGAATTCAAAGTATATATTTAACCAAATGAGCCAATTTACTCATAAATATATAGTTCCATTACTCTATACTATTTTATGGGGTATAGGAATCTTGTTATGTGGCAGGGAAATGGCTTCCAGTAATGTGATATTGAGTCATATTAAATATAGTAATTTCTTTGTAGCTGTTTTTTATATTTATGTTGTATTTCTTTTAGAATGTTTGGTGGGACTGTTTGATAAGGCCATTGACAATCTGAAAGCTCAGTTTAATGTGAATCTGATATTCTTACTTTGTATGATACTGCTTGATATCAGTTTTACACTTTGGTTAAGTTTTCTGTTTATATTTGAGAATGAGGAATCGGCAGCCTGTTTCGTTGGTGTCATTGTTCTGATGCTGTGCTTGAAACTAATGAGTTCATGGTTCTCGAATAAAGTTGATAAATTTGTGGTGAAGATACATATTGACACCATACAATCTGCATTTCACTTATGATGTCGGTGATATACATATTGATAGGAGTTTTCGTTCTTCTTTTTGCTTTTATGGTTGCGGTGACTGTAGTGGCAAGAAGAAGAGAACGCAGGCGTATCATAGACAATGCTTTGAAGAAATGCAGGGTTCTGAATCTAGCAGCTGCCGGTTCAGAGAAGGTAGGTTGTAAATCCAGACAAACTACTGAAGTCTATGGTCTTAATCTGACTCAGTATAAAGACTCGCAAGGTAAGATTCTTGATCCAGATGACTATAAGCTGTTTGTTGTTGATGGTGAGTCTATGCAGTTTTGTGGTATACATAACCATGATCTCATATTTTCTACTAAGACATTTGTTGCGGATGAGAATTGCAGTTTCCCTGCAGTGCTGGTAATCCGTAAGAATCATATCATAGAGAACTATCCTGCTTATAAGGTCCGCAGGGCTTGGAATGTGGTTAATTACGATTCAGACTTAGTTAAGGCTGTAAGAAATTTGTTGCAATCCAATGTGTTTAGCCAGATTAAAGATTTGCCTGAATATCCGGGCGATGAAAGTATAATGGAAGATTTTGTCACTTTGCGATTACCGCGTTATGAAGATGAATTCATTAAATGTACGGCTCCCGATGTTAAGGATAGGACTGTAATTATATCAACGACTTATAATACAGAGGAGAACAGGATTCATTTCTCGCTTCATCCGATAAATAGGGTAGTAGGGAAAGTGATAGCCTCTTTTCAGTTGCCAGATAAATATCTGTCTCACTGATATTAGGTAATTGGATTTCGATAGAGATACGGATTTATTTTATTGGCTGAATAAGCTTTGTTCAATATTACTAATTTAAAAACTAACGTGACATGAAGAGATTTTACTCTTTTATGGGTGTGGCATTGGCTGGCGTGATGGCTGCTAATGCGTACACAGTGAAGCCGGAGACTGGGTCTTCGGTATGGGAAAATGCCGGTAAGGGCGTGTCGTTCCGTGTTGACGGTAATCAGGCAGCCGGGATGAAGTCAGACCGTGCTAAGGTGTTCGGTAAGCTTCCGGCAGAATCAGTAACGGGGCGGAAAGCTCCGGCACGTGAAGGTGAGGAGTTTAACGTTATCACTACTCCGCCGGCAGGAGAGACTTTGACAATGTGCGGCAGCTCAATCTCATTCTTTGTTGACTACGGTGAGGTGATGCAGGATGAGTGGGACGGTCTGGCTTATGACGCTGTAATAACAGAAGACGGCGATTTTTATCTTAAGAATCCTATGAGCCGTCTGCAGTGGAATACTTACATCAAAGGTAAAATTACCGATGAGGGAGTAACTTTTGAGTTTCCTCAGCCACTGTACCGTATTGAAGATGATGAGATGGGTGTAATCGACCTTTATGCTGAGGTGTTGGAATATGCCGAAATAGAGGTCGGTATTGATGATTATGTAGTCACCTTTGTACCTGCCGAGGATACCCGTACAATCACTTTCGAAAAAGACGAAGACGGTAATTATGCCATGCTGGGTGACAATATGCTCGGTGTAGTCAACAGCAGCGGCAACTGGCAGGGTTTCGGTGAGTATGGGTTAGTGCTGAAACCATTTAAGGCTGAAAAGATTGAAGTGCCTGATGATATTAAATACGATTATACCTACGTATTGGCTGACGAAATCTTCGGTTGGGACCACACTATACTGCGTCCTATGGCTATCGGTTTTGACGGTAGCGACGCCTATCTCAAGGGTATCTCGTTAGCAATGCCTGATGCCGTTGTCAAGGGTAGTTTTGACGCTGAGACCCAGATACTCAGTATCCCAACTAATCAGTTTATGGGCCAGTTCTACAACTACTATATCTTTATGATGACAGGTGACGGATATGAGTATTATGATCCATCATGGGGTTCGGATATGATTGAAACCAACTTCACAGATGAACCCCTCAGAATGCTCTATGATGCTGAGGCTAACGTATACACTCCTATAATAAATGAAGAGGATCATTTTGCTGTAATGTTTTTCAACTTCGGTAATACCAATGTATCACCTTGTGAATATTATGAGGTAAACCGTATATATAGTCAGGGCGAAATCACCGACTATGCACCGTTAGTTCCGCAGATTGAGGACATTTACTCTGTAAGCGAGTTTGATCCTAACTATTCTTACTGCATCGAGTTTATGGTATTCGCCGATAATGCTGATGGTCAGATGCTGATGGATAGTAATATCTATTATAATATTTTCATCAACGGCGAACTTTATCCGCTGACTGTTGAGGAATTCCCCGGGCTTGCTAATTTCGGTATCGAGTCTATAACCGATGTACCGGCATCCTTATCTGATGATGACGATATTTATGCTTCGGGTAATTTCCATGGCATAGCTTTCCGCAACCATAATATCTCTACAATAGGTATCCGTGCGGTTTATATCGCTGACGGTGTACGCGGTGAGAGTGAAATCGTAACTGTTGAGGCTCCTGCTACCGGAGTAGAGAGTGTAGACAACAGCCTGCAGGTTGTATCGGAAGAATACTTCGATGTCGCCGGACGTCGTCTGTCAGGTCCTGTAGCCGGTTCGATAGTGCTTCGTCGCGCTGTTATGTCTGACGGTACTGTGAAAACAAGCAAAGTTATGACACGCAAGTAATTCTGCGGTCAGCCCTAAATAAAAATGCCGGAAGAGCCTCAACGGATTCTTCCGGCATTTTTTTGCAGATTCAAAAGTTAGTTGTACCTTTGCAATACGTTTTGGTTCGCGGCGACGCGATTAATAGGGAATCCGGTGAGAATCCGGAACAGACCCGCTACTGTAATTCCTACCACAACTCACCAGCATGATGCCACTGTCGGCTTGACCGATGGGAAGGCGCCGGTGAGCAGGATAAGTCAGGAGACCTGCCAGAACAACATATTGTTTTGTAGTTTTCGGGTTATATTACCACAAAACAGCTATTCGCCTTCCTTTCAGGAGGGTGTAATATGGTTTGCTGTGTAATATCGCCTCAATAGTAACCCTGTTGCAGCAAACCGTTATGAGGCATTGCTTGATTACATTTCTGATATTTATATGCCGCCTGTCTTCACAGGGGGCTTTGTCGGTATATACCATATCGGATGAAGATATGGATTTACCGTTCGGAGGAGGACGTAATCCTAACGCCGGAGATGAGATAAAGACAGATAGCATAAGCAGTGCCGGTAATAATACGTTTGAGCTGCAAGATGTGAAAGTCTATGGCAAAAGTGCCGCTAAAAGACTTGAAGAAGGAGTCTTTTCTGTAAATGCTGTTGAGATAGCACCTAACATCAACAAACTGGTTACGCTCACTGAAATCATTGATCGCAGCGCCGGGGTAAAGATAAGACGCGAAGGTGGGGCAGGTTCGGAATTCGATCTTACGATAAACGGGATGTCGGGCAACTCGATACGTTACTTTATTGACGGTGTACCGTTGGAAACAAAGGGAGAAGGATTGACATTAGACAATGTGCCTCTGAATATAGTTGAACGTGTGGAACTGTATAAAGGTGTCGTACCGTCACATTTAGGTCTGGATGCTTTAGGTGGTGCGGTAAATATCATCACAAAAAGACAGCGACAGAATTTTCTTGATGTCTCTTACGGTATCGGTTCCTTCTGTACTCATTCAGGTAATCTGACCGGACAGTATTTCATACCCCGTACGGCAGTAGTAATACAGCCGACATTCAGTATCGGATATTCGAAGAATAACTATATGATGAAGGGAGTTGAGGTGTGGAGTGATGAGGAGGACCGTTATATATTTACGCAGCGACGCAGATTTCATGACGATTACTTTTCGCTTTTCGGTCAGATAGAAGCAGGTGTGACCGATGTCAGATGGGCAGACAGGTTTTTTGTGGGAGTCTCTTATAACAAAGTTGATAAGGAACTACAGACCGGAGCTGTACAGAACAAAGTTTATGGTGAAGCAAGCCGGCACACGAATTCCCGTGCCGTTTCCGCACGCTATAACAAACGCTGGAATCGTATTTCAGTCCGGGCTGCTCTGTCATATACATGGAATCATAGCGAGACTGTGGATACAGCCTACCGTAAATACTCGTGGGACGGCACATGGCTGCCTTCATCTGGCAACGAACTGAATAACAAAACACGTACGATACGTGTGTACAGACGTCCGCTGATGATAGTCAACGCCGGAGTGGATTATGAACTGAACCGACATCATGTATTTTCTCTCAATTATATGTTTAACCGTCGGGGTAACGATAGGTATGATAAAGCGGACAGATTTTTTGAGCCATCAAAAGATGTAATCAGTAAACATATAATATCGCTGACATATTCACAGATATTCTTTGACCGCAGATGGCAAACTTCATATTTTGTCAAGGAGTATATCAATTCACTTTCGATAGAACAGACTGATAATTTTACGATTACCGGATCAGATAAAATAGATTCGCATACTGTCAAAAATTATTATGGAGCTGGCTTTGGCAGCCGCTATAAGATGTGTAAACCTCTCTCGGTCAAGGCATCCTACGAACACAGTGTGCGTCTGCCTTTATCCCGTGAGCTTTTAGGCAACGGCACAACAGTGTATGCCAATCTTGCGCTGAAGCCCGAGAGCAGTAATAATTATAATATAGGTCTCTTTGGCAATATTCCGGTCGTTGGAACAAGTCAGTTCAGTTACGAAGTAAACGGATTTCTACGTCATGTACAGAATTATATCCGTGCTGCAGTTTCGGAACGTGACGGTATGATACAATATGCCAACGAACCGGCTATAGATATAAAAGGAATTGATGTCGAGCTGTCATATCTGTGGAATGGCAGCCTACAGCTTACAGCAAACGGTAGCTGGTGTGATGCACGTGATTTGAAAAAATACAAAACCGACGGCAATCTGTCGGCTACTTACAAGAACCGTGTGCCCAACCGTCCGTGGCTGTTCGGTAATGCTGAAGCTTCTTATACTTTCCGAAATCTGTTTGCTAAGAC
>CAMWVA010000178.1 GCA_947177575.1 uncultured Porphyromonadaceae bacterium
CCTTAGAGACAGCTCTTTGCTATGTCTCTAAGGATAATCAATTCTTATACATCTTACTTCAAATATTGACAATAACGGATATAGAAGACGTACTAAAATAGAAGGATTTGATACATCTCTGAACTCTATTCTTGAGGTTTTAATATTTTTCAGGTAAGTGATTCAAGATACAAGTTCCAAGAATCGAGTATAATAATCTTCGGACACAAGATGTAAGTATCTTAATCTACCGATTATAATTAGAGGATGAGTACCGAATGACTCGGCATATTTCATTATACTTTCAGCACTGAAATCTCCTGTCGAGACAATTTGTTTCTCTTGAGACTGTGATAAAAGAAGATTAGCTGAGAAATTATCAGCTTCCATTTCTTTATCATTTTCTTTATTATCATAGTCTATATTTTCAAGGAAGAAATCTTTTTTACCGTGAAGAAGGATATGACCTATCTCATGGAAGAACGAAAACCAGAAAGTGTCATATCGTTTCTCATCACAAGACATCTGTATGCAAGGATAACGACTGGCCAGCCAGCGTGTAGCTCCGTTAATTGGTGCTTCCGGTAAAGATTGGGTATAAACCAATTTAATTCCACATAAAGCACACAGTTCCTGAAGCTGTACAGACCAATTATCAGGTTTGTTTACCATGAGGCGTTTCATATTAAGTATATACTGACGTAATTTTTTATCAGAGTATTTTTCTGATAAAACTATAGCAGTTGCCTGTCTGTCACCTTGCCTTAGCCATGCTGAAATAGCATAGGGATTACTTGTAGAACGAAGTGAAATACGGAAAGCAACTTTCAACTGCTGATTTATATAGTAGTTTTCCCATGCATCTGCAGAGGTCACAGCAAAGAATCGAAGAAGCGATTTAGTTTTCGAACTTAAATCTGTAAAAGGTTGAATCCAACCATATTTTACCATGAGTTCTGCAGGAAAACTATCAGCCCATGCAGATGAAGTTTCTATACGCTTTGCCATTCTACTTTGGGCTAAGAATTCATCATAGTTACGTTGACGGGCTATCCAGAAATGAGCCGGTATCATAGTCACGTTTTCAAATATTACAGCCATATCAGCAGTAATTGAACTGTCTCCTCTTATCACCGCAAGAATTGTCTTCTCCGGTTTTGCTGTCCGAAGAGCAAACTCCCTTATACTCATTCCCATTTCCTGAATTTTAGCACTAAGTGTTACACCAGGATGTGAAACTGTACGGGGAGTATACTGATTTTTTGTTGCTGGACTATTTACCATGATAATTTGTTATTTCTAAAATTTCCACACCTTTAATCTCTATCCATATATACCTACCATTCTCATCTTCTGGTATCGGCTCTTCATGTGGTTGAAAGATTAATCTGTATGGCTGGTCTAAATCACAAGCCCATTGTCCTTTCCGGTCTTCTTTAAGTTCATGGAAATGACCGGGAAGATAACGGACATCTTCCAAAGAAAAAGCCGCTGCTAAATCGTCAAGTCTCGCTTTATAAAGTCCGGCTCTTATAGTACCGAGCTTTCTTATAGCAAACCTGTCATCATTAGCCATCTTCTGAAGTTTTGTTGTATGGAAAGTAATATCCAATGTTAGAACGTTTGTATTACACTAAGTGTTTCTTTTTTTTGCAAAATTAATAATGAAAATTTAATATCCCAAATATCATGTAAAATAATTAATTTATAGAGAGGCTACGGAATTTTGTTGACTTTAGAAGATTTTGTAAATTTGCAGATGTAAAACCAACACCGGAATCCAACTTGGACATAGACCCTTTACCAGCAACGCCCTGCGCGGGCTTGCTTAATATCATTCTGACCTCAATGGTCAGTTTTCAGGCTCCGCCGTCGTGGGTGACATGGAGCATAATAGTAGCTATAGCTTGCTTCTGCCTGTTAGCTTCGGCTTTTATGTCAGGTAGTGAAATAGCCTACTTCGGGCTCACACCTACCGATATAGATGAACTGAGCGAATGTGAGGAACCGGGGGCACGCAAGGCATACGCCATGTTACGTCATAGCGAACAGTTGCTGGCCACCGTACTTGTAGGTAATAATTTGGTCAATATCACTATGGTAGTGCTGCTGACCTTTACTATTAATCAAACTGTGACGTTCGCCAGTCCTGTAGCCGATTTTTTAGTACAGACCGTATTCCTGACTTTTTTGCTACTGCTATTCGGAGAAATCTTTCCGAAACTGGTAGCACGTGGCAATGCCCGTCGCTGGATTGAGTCTACCGTCGGCATAATGGGAACAATCTATACAGTTCTTTCGCCGTTGACTCGTCTTATGGTACGCTCTACTGCTATTGTCAACCGTTTAGTAACAAAGAAACAGGAGAACATATCAACTGACCAACTTGAGACAGCTCTTGAAATCTCAGATCTCAAGGAAGGTCAGGATAAGGAAATGTTAGAGGGTATACTGTCATTCGGCGAAAAACAGGTCAGCGATATAATGATTTCGCGCGTTGACGTGACAGCCATTGAATATCATGATTCATGGGAAGAGGTCATGCATGTCATACTGGAGACAGGATATTCACGCATACCGGTCTATGACACTTCACAAGATAAAATACGAGGTATTCTATATAGTAAAGACTTATTACCTTATTTAGGACGGCGCGATTCCGGATTTGAATGGCAAAAGCTGTTACGCAAAGCCTATTTCGTACCGGGCAGCCGTATGATAGATGATTTGTTAGAAGACTTCCGCAAACGAAAAATGCACATTGCTATCGTCATAGACGAGTACGGCGGCACAGAGGGTATCGTCACTATGGAGGATATTATTGAGGAGATTGTCGGTGAGATAGACGATGAGTATGACGACACTAAGGCTCTTTACCGACGTATAGGACCTGATACCTATATCTTTGAAGCACGTATACCTTTAGGAGACTTCTGCGATGCCTTAGGTATAAGCGAGGAAAGTCTGGGAGATGTAGGCGAAGCCGAGACTTTAGCCGGTCTGTTGCTTGAAATCAAAGGAGACTTCCCCAAGCTTAAGGAAGAAATAGAATGTGGTCCTTGCCTTTTTGAGGTAGTCAAAATGGAACGTCACCGTATAGTAAAGGTAAAGGTCACATTAATTCATAAAAAAGAGACTGATGGAGACTGAATTTATATATTGGCGCCACTCAACACCTGTAGGTATCAAAATCGAGGAAGTAAGCGGCTGCGAACAGAAACACGGTGAAGTATGGCGCGCTATGGCTATGCAGGTGTACTGTGAGAACGGTCGCGACGGCTATCGTGAAGTAGGCCATTTGCCTAACGGCGCACCATTGCTGCACAACGAAGAAACACGTATCTCAATAACACATACCGGGCATCTGCTTGTAGTAGCTTCATTACCTAAAACTCCGGAAGTAAATCTCTCGGAATTCAGTGTACGTACTGCTATGGGAGTAGACGCCGAACGCTGTGACCGCAGCCAGGTGCTTAAGATACGTGAACGCTTCCTTTCAGCTGACGAACTAACTATGATAGCTCCAGACGATGTTGAGGCAAACGTCATTGCCTGGACAGCCAAGGAAGCTCTTTATAAAGCAGCTTTCGTTCCCGGTATTGACATACGCACAGGTCTACGTCTACTAAAGCTACCAACTGTCGATGAGCCACACGGACAGGCCGAGATTATACGCCAGCCAGACGATACGCCACTTCCTATGGACCTATACACCTACATATCTGAAGGCTGTTTTGTCACACTTGCCTTCAGTCATACATGTGCTAAGTACAGCCGCCGTTAAACTCTTAAGGATATTTCTGTTGGGAGCGATATATATTCTACGTGGTCTACTTATTTATATTTATGCTTTTGACCATAATCCTCCTCACATACATGTAAGAGGAAGTGAAGGAGAATTTACCGTAAGTATAAAGGACAGAATTGTTGAAGGTAAGGCAAAATCAAAAGATATAGCTCTGATCAACGAATTTCTGGACAAACATTATACTGAAGTAATAAAAATATGGGAGACAGCCCAGCGTGGCGGTCGTATTGAAAAAATCAGATAAAATTATCTATATGATTCTTAATGTAATAGATGTAGAATACTTAGGAGATTACAAGCTTTTATGTAAATTTAATAATGGTGCTGTAAAGCAAGTAGATATGGCACCATTATTACAATACGAAGCTTTTAAAGATCTTACTGATAAGACTAAATTTGAGCAATTCGGATTACACCAGACTATCTTTTGGGCTAATGGTGCCGATATAGCTCCAGAATGGCTTTTGGAACACGGCACTGATATACCGGCGTAATAAATGTTACCTGTCCTACGGCAAATGTAATACATTTGCCGTAGGACAGGTAACATTTATTACGCTTTCGAAAAAGGCATCAGTCCGAATAACTCCGAACTGATGCCTTTTTATTTATTAAAGTGTATTAGCTAATTAGTCACGGCCACCGCCGAATATACGGAGTATGAAGAGGAAAAGGTTGATGAAGTCAAGATAGAGGTTCATCGCACCCATAGTAGCCAGTTTGTCAGTCAGTGCAGGGTCAAGGTTGGCAGCTGCAAGCTGTTTGATTTGCTGAGTGTCCCAGGCGGTAAGACCTACGAAGATAAGCACACCGACTATCGATACTATCCACTCTAATGCTGAGCTCTTGAGGAAGATATTGACAAGCATAGCAATAATAAGTCCTATAAGAGCCATCACAAGATAGCTGCCCATCTTGGCAAGGTTCGACTTAGTGAAATACCCGTATACAGACATCGCACCGAACGTACCAGCCGTAATGAAGAATGTGGTAACAATCGTACCCATGCGGTAAGCATAGAAGATAGATGACAGCCAGCAGCCCATAAGAGCGGCATAAACACAGAACAGAATCAGCACCGTAGCACTTGACATCTTACTGAGTCTGGCTGGAATAATAAATGCCATAGCCAGCATAGCGATAAGCATGCCCCAGAACACTATCTGGTTGCCGAAAATAAACTGCATAGCAGCAGGACTGCTTGCCACGCCGAGAGCACAAAAGGCCGAAATGAGAAGACCGATGAACATGCGTACATATACGCGTTTCATCACCGAGTTAAGCTGACTCACAGCACGTTCGCCATAATAAGGCGGAGGTGTGGTCATGTTTGAGTTTCTGAAATCCATAGTGATTATTGTGTGTGGAAAAAATTTCTGTTTGTATATATAAGACAACCGACATAGGCACTTGGTTTATTTGTATGCCTATGTCGGTTACATAAGTAGCAGATAAAAATTTAGAGTTTATATAAAAAATATTTGTTATCGTTCGCGCATACTCGTATATATAAATAAAGATAAAAATCCTAAGATTTTTACACTGGCAGGATAAAGAATTTTTTCTTTAGAGGAAAATTAAGTTGATATAATGTCTAATTAATGAACACATAATTACGAAAGATTTTTGAAATTAAGAAATCATCTGATTAAAACCGAATTACGGCTAAAAGTAGGTATAAAAT
>CAMWVA010000179.1 GCA_947177575.1 uncultured Porphyromonadaceae bacterium
AATGTGCCATTGTGAAAGTACTTTACCATGGCAATCAGTGTCTGCATAAGATTCTGGTTCGTAAAGGCTACGATCAGCCTGTCACAATGGGTGGAAACACGTGGAGTTCTTTCTCTCTTTATCGAGCTACTTTAAAGAGCGCTAATGATACGTCCTATGATGCTGTCCTTACAAAAAATCCTCTTATGTTAGGCTCGATGTTCCGTCGTGGAAACCTAACTCAGGGTATACTTGTAGTCAATAATATAGCAGATGAAGGTGGAGTAGGACCATTTGAAGCTCCTGGGGAGTATAAATTCCTTGTTGGAGAGAAGAGTGGTGATGATTGGATAAAGTTGGAGTGGAATAAGATAGACTATCGTCCTGATAAGGGGACATCGCGTAGCTTAGGTACTTTTTATGATGGTGTTTACACCTACAAAGTCCCGAGTCTTGCAGATTTTAAAGCCCTCACACTTTCTACCCACGAAGTAGACTTCGGCTTTGGTGTTGTTTACGGTAGTTCCGCAACTGCTCCTGCCCGAAAGGCAGTTGATGCATACGGATTGATTGACCCTTATAATGAAGGACTTTTTGATGATCCGAGAGGAATGCGTGGTGTGATTGCGTATAAAAAAGATACAGGTAATCAGATATTCTTCCCAATGGGAAAATACGGTACCGGCAGACGTAATAATTTTACGATGAAAGGTATGAACGCCGGTGTATTGAGATATGGTGATGTCGATTATCTTTTAACGAATTCCATAGGTAATAATTTATACCGCCCTATTCCATATAATTTAATGGTGCAGTCAGGAAATATATATTGGATTGATAAATGGGAAGCTACTGGAGGTGCAGAAGGAAAGGCATGTTTAGGTTGGGATATGAATTACTTTAACTTTGACTTCAACCCTTATACTGAGAATAACTATCAAGATGCGTGTCCGATTAAATTTATTATTACTAAAACGCAA
Source organism: uncultured Porphyromonadaceae bacterium (assembly GCA_947177575.1). GTDB lineage: Bacteria > Bacteroidota > Bacteroidia > Bacteroidales > Muribaculaceae > Lepagella. The sequence continues at coordinate 960 of CAMWVA010000179.1, forward strand.
ACTCCCTAAGAGTTATATCAGTTATTTTACAAACGATAAAATACAAATAAGCTTCGTATAAGTTACCCTCCCTCAGCAGCCGCAGATTTAAACTAATGTTAAATCTGCGGCTGCTGAGGGAGGGTAACTTATATAGTCTTTTAGAAATAAAGTTGTCAACGAATATCCGCTATCTCCTCTAAAGGTATATTCAGCAGATTTGATATCATGTCATCGGTAAGACCCTTGGAACGCAATTTAATTACTGTAGAGTGTAATTGCTGTTCTTCACCTATCTTGATACTTTCACGAAGACGCGAGGTTTCGATACTGTAGAGGATGCTGAGCTGTTTCTGGTTCATGTTGTGCTGCCGGCGTTCTTCCGGACTGAGCGATTCTATCCGGCCTATCTACCGCAGGCGGCGGAAAGCCTCATCGCGGGCTGCAAAGGGTATCTTTCATTTCGGGTATGTGTTTAAGTAATACTTCCATTGGGTATTAAGATCTGTGTTGCTCTGTGTTTCAGTTCCGGTGTTGTTCTGTGTCCCCCGTGCGACGTTCCCGGTGAGCGAAGCGAACCGTTCCCGTGTTGTTCCAATCATATATAAAGATAAGATGTGTATGAGTTTTACTCCCGACAGAATAAAAACGTCTCTTAAATCCCGTATATAAATTTTTATATAGTCAGGTCAGTTCAAACGAATAATACGGGAACTGTTCGCTTCGCTCACCGGGAACGTCGCACGGGGGACACGGAATAACACCGGAACTGAAACACAGAATAACACTGGAACTGAAATCTGTTACGTCAAGGTTATTCCTTACACAGCAGCCCATTACGGAAGGTGATATTCAATTTATTAAGCAGGAAATATCAGGGATTTGGGAAACGGTGAGTCTACTTTATAGCTTTTATCACTTCGTAAGGCTTGTGTAACAAGGCGGCAATCGCTTCATCAGTCATGCCGTCAGCACGTAAGGTAGTTACAATATTTTGTAATTCTTCTGTACGACCTTCTTTTAAGCCTTCTTTTCGGCCCTTTTTCAGACCTTCTTCCAGACCTTCTTTCAGTCCTTCTTCACGACCTACTTTATGTCCTTCAATACGTCCTTCTTCATGGCCTTCTTCGTAGCCCTCATAGCGTGCGTCGCGATAGCCGCTACGGATGCTTATCTGGTCGTCGAGTTTCTTGCGATAGGCTAAGCGCTCATCGGGGGGCAGACTGTCGAGACGCAGTTTTTCCTGCAAGGCGTCCATGCCGGGGGCATCGGCGTTCTCACCCAACCGGCCGTGGTAGAGGAAGTAGAGCCACTGGTCAAGGGGAACACGCGACCATCTGTCGAACTGCGTCGACACGCAGGATATAGTAGACCGGGAAAATGTCCGTGACCGAATCGGCGTGCAGTCGCTTCTTCCAGCTCTCGGGAAGACGCAGCGTGTCGCCGTCATGAAGACCCCTTAACACCGTCTCGCCGACATAGACCGAATCCGTACCCTCACCGAGATTGAAATAGACGATATTGATACTGTATATCCTTGAGATTTTTCCGTAGTCATCACCGAGACGGACATACTCGCTGATGAGACGCGAGGTACCGAACAGCATACGGTGGAAATACGCTATCTCACTCTGGTTCTGCACCTCGATGAGCATCTTCCCGCCGTCGGTCGATTCGGCGAGAATATCGACACGGTTGTACTTGCTGTACTCGTCGTCCTGATTGCTTTCGCTCTCGAGGATACGGTTGATTCGCACAGGACGGTCCAACAGTGTGGTCAGGAAACCCTCGAGTACCCCGAAGTTGGCTTTGTCGCGCAGCAATCTCTTCATGGCCCAGTCAAATCTGATAAGCGGACGGTTATTAGTTGTCTTCATAATAGTTTTTATTAAGGTTAATACTTTAGTAGAGACTAAATTCATAATTAGCAGAAAAATATCTTCTAATTATACTGACAGTCTTCACAAAGGTAATACTTTAAATCGGTCTCACCAAACTTACCTTCACAGGTGACTGGAACGACACAGGAACAGTTCGCTTTGCTCACGTGAACGTCGCCGCAAAAGGAACACAGCACAGCACAGCCATAAGGCAGCCTGGAAGGGAATAAAAAAAATTTCGGTTTTTCAGAGAGTTTTCGTAATTTTACCGCCAGACAAAGATTAAATCTAATACTGACTAAAGCCATGAGACACATTTTCCGCTTCGTGTGCATGTCGGCTATATCGGCTACATTGGGTTGCTCGTGTTCTTCTTCGCAGGGGGGCAAGTTAGAATATCCGGCAGCACCGACCGATTCGACTGTCACCGATACTTATTTCGGCACTATCGTTGCCGACCCTTACAGACCACTTGAGAACGATACAGCTCCTGTCACTCTCAAATGGGTAAAGGCAGAGAATGCCGTTACCGAAAGCTATCTGTCAAAGATACCGTATCGTGATAAGGTACGCAAACGTCTGACAGCACTCAACAACTTCCGTAAGACCGGTCTGCCGTCGCTGCATAAGGACGGTAAATACTATTTCTTCGAGAACGACGGTCTTCAGAATCAGAGTGTGCTTTACCGTACAGATAAGCTCGGTGGCGAGCGTGAGGTATTCCTTGACCCCAATGCTCTCTCCGATGACGGTACAGTGGCATTGACAGGTATCAGCTTCTCAAATGACGGGCGTTATGCCGCTTACACAATATCACGCAGCGGTTCGGACTGGACCGAAATCTATGTGCTTGACGCTAAAACCGGCAAACCGCTCAATGACCATATAGAATGGACTAAATTCACAGGTGCCGACTGGGAAGGAGACGGTTTCTATTACAGCGCTTATCCGCGTCCTGAAAATGGTAAAGAATTCTCAAATGCCAACGAGAATCATCAGATATATTATCACAAGATAGGCACACCGCAGAGCGAAGACCGTCTTGTGTATGAGGATAAAGCTCATCCGTTGCATTTCCATTCGGCATACGTACCTGAGTCGGAAGACTATCTGTTTGTAATAGGTGGTGGCGAAGGTGTAGGTAACTCGGTAATGCTGCGTCCGCTGAAAGGTAACGGCAACTGGGTGACAATGGAACCGTCGCAGGATTACAATATTAATATAGTAGATGTCATCGACGACAAAATTTATTTTATCACCAATTACGGTGCTCCTCGCAACCGTCTTATGGTGGCTGACGTCAAGGCACCTCAGCGAGCCAACTGGCGTGAATTAGTACCGCAGGGTGAAGGTGTCATGACAGGTGTGGAGATGGCCGGTCCTGAAAATATGATTGTAGAGTTTGAGAAAGATGCTGCTTCGCACGATTATCTCTACAAGCGTGACGGCAGTCTGATACGCGAGATAGAATTTCCTACATTCGGCAGCGTAGGCGTATCGGCTGACAAGGATCATAATGAAGTTTACTATGCCTTAGCGTCATTCACATCGCCTTCAACTATCTACAGCTACGATATGGCTACAGGCGAGAGCAAACTGGTGAGTCGTCCTGAACTCGACGGTGTGAATCTCGACGATTACGTGACCGAACAGGTGTTTTATCCTTCAGCTGACGGTACAAAGATACCGATGTTCCTTACTTATAAGAAAGGTCTGAAGAAGGATGGTACAAATCCGGTATATCTTTACGGTTACGGCGGTTTCAACGTATCGCTTACACCCAGCTTCTCGCCTAACCGTCTGCTGTGGCTTGAAAACGGCGGTATCTATGCGCAGGCGAACCTGCGCGGCGGATCGGAGTATGGCGAGGACTGGCATCTTGCAGGCACAAAGATGAATAAGCTGAACGTCTTCAACGACTTTATCGCCGCCGGTGAGTATCTGGTTAAGGAAGGTTGGACATCGCCTGAAAAGATGGCTATCGTCGGCGGCAGCAACGGCGGTCTGTTGGTAGGTGCTACTGTCAACATGCGTCCCGATCTGTTCAAGGTGGCTATTCCAGAGGTAGGCGTAATGGATATGATGCGCTATCATCTTTTCACTATCGGCTGGAACTGGGCTTCCGACTACGGCACAAGCGCCGACTCGAAAGAGATGGCCGATTACCTGTTAGCTTACTCGCCGATACACAACATAAAGAATGACGGCACTCCCTACCCTGCCATACTTATCACTACGGCTGATCATGATGACCGTGTTGTGCCGGCTCACTCGTTTAAGTATGCAGCCACGCTGCAGGCGGCCGATACCGGCGACGCGCCGAAGCTGATACGTATCGACAGCAAGGCAGGTCACGGTGCCGGCAAGCCTATGTCGAAAGTCATAGACGAATACGCCGACATCTACTCCTTCATCTTCAATAACCTCGGAGTGACACCTACAAGCAAATAAGATTTATAAGATTTATAAGATTTATAAGATGAAGTGATTTAAACTTATTTCAAGTTCTTAAATAACTATTTAGAATGTTAAAAT
>CAMWVA010000180.1 GCA_947177575.1 uncultured Porphyromonadaceae bacterium
ATTTAGAGTAATGAAAGTTATAAAGATAATAAATCCACCAACTCCAGTCTCACACAACAATTGTAGATATACATTATGGGCCCCTTTTTCTGAAAACCAACCAAAACAACCATAACCTATTCCGAATATAGGGTTAGAAGAAAATAGTTTCCATGCTAATTTAGCTAATTCCCCTCTACCTGAGGTCATATCTGTACCATCATTTTCAAATTCAAATCTATGTAGGGTTTGCTCAATTTCTGAAACATCAGAAAGTGATGTTAACATTAGAGCTCCTAAAATCAATATTACTATTCCTCCTAATAAGATGTTCTTTAAAGATAATTTATTATTAATGTATAAGATATATAAGGAGGCTATTACAGTGCCTACAGCTACTCCTCTTTTCCCTGTTATAAGAAGAGCTGCAAAAATTATGAAATAGGTAATGGTTAGACACCATTTAGTGGTTTTAGAGACTGAATTAAATAAAAGGTAATTAAATATTATGGCTAAACCTAAAGCCATAAAAAATCCTGCTATGGCAACTTGAGAAGTAAAACCAGAAGATCTTCCAATGCTTAGAAACTGTACAGCCCATTCTCGTGTTTCACCAGGAATCCTACTAATTAAATTAAGATAAAGTCCCAAATTAATAAATGGTAATAAAACTCCTATTGTTTCAATTAAAATACATAAGAATAATATGTAGAGGTATCTTTTATAGAAGATATAATCACGCACAGAAATTATACCTATAAATAAAGTTACTCCAGTTAGCATTGAGGTTGCAAAAGCTGTATGCAATACTGTGCCAAATATAGTTGTAAATAAAAGCCATATAAAGAATAGGAGGTAGGAGATTTTTATAAAGGTATATGGGGTTGTTGAAAGTGATTTAAAATTATTTCTAAATCCGAATAAAAAAATAGTTAAAATCCAGAATGTATAATAAATACCTTGTGGTATAAAATAAGTCGTAAAAGTACAAAAAGCCACACATGCCAAAAGGCATGTGAGACTAATTGAAAAAGTTAGCTTTTTATTATCCAAAGCTTTAATAATTACAGACTCCAGTATTTAAGTTTATGGATACGGTCACGATAAAGACCCTTAATATCAACGAGAACAGCGTTATCATAAGTGAGGTTATCAAAATATTCCTCGTTGAGATCTTTGTAAGCTTCATGACCGACAGCTACGATAATGGCGTCGTAGTTGCCTCGTGGTTTTTCAATAAGATTAATGCCATACATACGACGTACATCTTCAGGGTCAGCGTAAGGATCAACAACATCTACATCGGCACCAAAGTCTTTGAGCTCATTTATGATGTCAAGTACTTTTGTATTGCGGATGTCGGCTACGTTCTCCTTGAAGGTAAGGCCCATGACGAGAATTTTGGCACCCAAGATAGCTTTACCCATACCAATCAGCTTCTTAACAAGCTTTTTGGCTATATAGCCACCCATTGAGTCGTTGATAAAACGCCCGGCGGATATTATTTGGCTGTGGTATTTGAGCTCGTTAGCTTTGTAGACAAGATAGTAGGGATCTACACCGATGCAGTGACCACCTACAAGCCCAGGATAGAAGTTGAGGAAGTTCCATTTAGTACCTGCGGCTTCAAGTACGTCGTAGGTATTGATGCCGATACGCGAGAAGATGATTGAGAGTTCGTTCATCAGAGCGATATTGACATCACGTTGTGTATTTTCAATAATCTTTGCAGCTTCGGCTACTTTTATATTAGGGGCACGGTGTACACCGGGTTTTACGACAAGTTCGTAAACTTTGGCAATCTGTTCGAGCGATTCAGGATCGCAACCGCTAACAATCTTGATTGTGTTAGGAAGAGTATGTACTTTTTCACCTGGGTTGATTCGTTCGGGAGAATAGCCTACCTTGAAATCTGTTCCGAATTTAAGTCCGGAAATCTCTTCAAGAATGGGTACACAGTCCTCTTCGGTACAGCCGGGATAAACGGTAGACTCAAACACTACGTAATCCCCCTTTTTCAGACATTTTCCTACCGAGCGTGAAGCACCGAGGACAGGGGTAAGATCAGGCTGATTGTGAGAATCAATTGGGGTAGGCACGGCCACAATAAAGAAAGAAGCCTCACGAAGTTTATCAAGCGAAGAGGTAAACTCTATATCTACATTCTCGAAAGCTGAATGGTCGAGTTCCTGTGAAGGGTCAATACCTTCACGCATCTTCGCAAGTCTCTCCTCATTAATGTCAAAACCAATTACAGAGATTTTCTTAGCGAACTCCAGTGCAAGCGGTAGACCTACGTAGCCGAGGCCAACTACGGCGAGTTTAGCTTCTTTACTGAGAAGTTTGTCGTAAATCATCATTAACTTATTCTAATTACGTTATTATCTTTCAGTTGATACATCTGATGCGACTCCGGACATTCAGCTATACCTTCATCGTTGAAGTCAAGACGATGGCCATATTCACTCATCCAGCCTATCTGCCGTGCCGGATTACCTACAACAAGAGCGTATGGCGACACTGTCTTAGTGACTACAGCACCGGCTCCAATGAATGCAAAAGCACCTATATCATGTCCGCAGACTATAGTAGAGTTTGCTCCGATAGTGGCACCCCGACCGACTATGGTCTTTGCGTATTGTGAATGACGGTTGACAGCGCTACGCGGATTAGTGACATTAGTAAACACACAGGAAGGTCCAAGGAAAACATCATCTTCACAAGTCACTCCGGTGTAAATGGAAACATTGTTCTGCACTTTTACGTTTCGTCCTAAAGTGACACCGGGTGACACAACCACGTTCTGACCGATGTTGCACTTATTACCGAGAACCGCACCGTTCATAATATGGCTGTAATGCCATATTTTTACTCCGTCGCCTATTACCGCTCCCTCGTCTATGGTGGCGGTAGGATGTGCAAAATATTCTGACATAGGTAGGATTCAGTTATTGAAAAATTTCTTTACCGCTGCGATAATGATATCTTGTTCATCGCGAGTCAGTTCAGTATGAATAGGAAGCGAAAGTACGGAATCGGCAAGTTGCTGAGATATATTAAGTGATTCAGCAGCACGAGTTATGTCTTTGAAAGCTTCCTGTTGCTGAAGAGGCAGCGGATAGTAAATCATGGCTGGTATACCTTTAGATGCAAGGAAGTCTTTCAGACTGTCACGTTTACCATTAGAGATCTGAAGGGTATATTGATGATAAACGTGTGTAGATGAAGGCAATTCTTGAGGAACTATCAAGCCTTTGATATCTTTCAGATTGGCTGTATAATAATCGGCTGCAGCTTTACGAGCAGCGCAATAGTCATCAAGGTGCGGAAGTTTGGCTTTGAGGATAACGGCCTGAATAGTATCGAGTCGTGAATTGCAGCCTATAACAGAGTGATGATATTTTATTTTCTGTCCGTGATTGGCAATCATACGCAATTTCTCCGCCAGTTGGTCGTCATCTGTAAATATAGCTCCACCGTCTCCATAACAGCCAAGATTTTTTGACGGAAAGAAAGAGGTACAACCGATTGTGCCGATTGTACCTGTATGACGCTTACTACCGTCAGAGAATGTGTAGACCGCACCTATAGCTTGGGCATTATCCTCAATCACGTAAAGGTTATGTTCTTTAGCCAGAGTCATTATAGGCTCTATGTCACATGACTGACCGAACAGATGTACCGGAATTATAGCTTTTGTACGTGGTGAAATAGCTTTTCTGATATTATCGGCGGTAACGTTGAAAGTATACGGATCAACATCTACCATAACTGGGGTAAGTCCGAGCAGACCTATTACTTCGGCTGAGGCTACGTAAGTGAAAGCGGGCACTATGACTTCATCACCGGGACGCAGACCTAAAGCCATAAGGGCTATCTGTAGAGCATCTGTGCCATTGGCACATGTTATCACATGCTTGGCACCGGAATATTTCTTTAGAGCCTCAGCAAATTCCTTTACCTGTGGACCATTGATAAATGCACAGGTGTCAATTACTTCCTGGATACCTTTATCGACTTCGGGTTTGATCTTCAGATATTGTCCGTGAAGATCTACCATCTGTATTTTTTTATTCATGATTAAGGCAGTTAGAATTATCTCTTTTCGTCCCAGCCGAACGGGTGAACTGAAAACGGGAGTTTAGCAAGCGGATGATATTCTCCTACAAGACCTATGGGGGTAGAGGTGCGTATCTGTTCTACAATTTCAATACAAGGCCTTGCTTCACTGATACGGAAACCATCACCGTTTAGAATGTGTCGGTAACTTTCTGTGTGAAGTTCTGTAAACCCTTGACTGAATTCAAATTCCTCACCGTCAATATTTAGGGTACGATAGGTACGTTTTTCACCCTGTACGGCATTTTCAGGAAGATTCTCGGCATTAATGCTAAGGAAGTAGCGTACACGCGCTTTTTCAAGCTCAAGATAACCGGCTACCCGGTCAAAACTCATCACATTTACGATATTCTTTTTTACCGGTCCGAATACCCACTGGAGCATGTCGTAGAAATGTACACCTATATTTGTAGCTACACCACCGCTTTTATGTACATCACCTTTCCAGCTTGCATAGTACCACTTGCCACGTGAAGTTATGTAAGTAAGATCTACATCATATATTTTGTCTTTAGGACCATTGTCAATTTTTTTCTTCAGATCTGCAATGGCTTTGTGGAGACGAAGCTGAAGTATATTGTAGGCCTTATGTCCTGTTTCTTCCTCGACTTTCATAAGTTCGTCTATGGTACGTGCATGAAGTACGATGGGTTTTTCACAGATTACATCTGTTCCAAGTCTCAGAGCTGCTTCAATAAAAGGCGCGTGGGTATAGTTGGGAGTACATATTGACAGCCAGTGTAGAGGCTGATCAGACTTCATTTGATTATGACAGAATCTTTCAAACTGTTCCTGTTCAGTGAAGAACGATGCTTCTGGGAAGCTACTGTCAAGGCGTCCGACACTGTCAAAACGGTCATAAGCTACCACAAGATTATTACCTGTATCAGCAATCGCTTTAATATGGCGCGGGGCAATATAGCCTGCTGCACCAATCAATGCAAAATTCATAATTATAATAATTTATGTTGATATCTATTGAAGGTAGATAGGTGAGATAAGGTGAGTAAGTTTTGGAAATAACAGTTAGGAGGCACTATGAGTGACAGGTGATGTGTGATAGAAAGGGGAGAGGTAATAGTGAAAATGGGAACGAAGGGAGCGAGGCAGAGCCTCGACGGGAACCAGCTTCGCGTAGGTGAAGGGAAGCGAGAAGAGATGAGGGGTAAGAGGTGATGGGTGAGGTTGAGGATTAGACGGAGAGATGGGATAGGAGGGAAGGTAGGGATAGGATGGGTGGTTAGTCGGGGAG
>CAMWVA010000181.1 GCA_947177575.1 uncultured Porphyromonadaceae bacterium
AGATTCGCCCATAAGATAGATTGGTCGCAGATAAGCTGAGAAATAAATAAGCAAAACCGACTCTGATATTGTTATAATTCACAGAGGATATTCCATACGCGGAATATCCCGTTATGACATGAGAGAGAAAGAATTTCTGCCACTGATACACGAGAAACTGAATATAGAGGAGCTTAACCCGATGCAGGTCAAAATGATGGCATCGGCGTCGGAGCCACGTGATGTAATGCTGTTGTCGCCTACAGGCAGCGGTAAGACACTGGCTTTTCTACTGCCGGTGCTTAAGCTGCTCAAACCGTCTACAGGACGAGTACAGGCAGTGATAATAGCTCCTTCGCGTGAACTGGTAATACAGATTGCCAATGTGGCACGAGAGATAGCAGCCGGTTATAAGGTAACAGTACTTTATGGTGGGCATAAAGTAGAAGATGAGGTAAATTCGCTCAGTGTAGTGCCTGATATAGTGGTCGCTACTCCGGGCCGTCTGCTCGATCATGCCAAGCGTCGTAATATAGATTTATTGCCGGTACGTATACTTGTGCTCGATGAATTTGATAAATCGCTCGAATTAGGTTTTGAAGATGATATGCGTAAGCTCGTGGAGCGTATGAAGAATGTCAGCCGCATACTGCTGACTTCAGCTACACGTGCTGAAACACTACCTGATTTCTTGAAACTGACGAATCCGCTTACACTTGATTATCTCGGACAGAGCGGTGAGGTACGCCGACGTCAGAGAGTACATCGTGTCGATGCATCCGGACGTGATAAACTTGAGACTTTAGCAGTGCTTCTGCGTGATATAACCAAGGGTGAACGACCTGACCGCAGCATAGTGTTTGTTAATCACCGTGAGAGTGCCGAACGTGTAGCCGCCTATCTGAAACAGCAGGGTATAGATGCTGTTCTCTATCATGGCGCTCTTGAGCAACGAGACCGTGAGATGGCGCTGGCTCAGTTTAACAACGGCAGTCGTCCTATATTGGTAGCTACTGACCTTGCAGCACGTGGACTTGATATAGAGAAAGTAACTTCAGTGATACATTATCATCAGGCTCTCACACCGGAGGTACACACACACCGTAACGGACGTACGGCGCGTGTTGATGCCGACGGAGATATATACGTCATGATAGGACCGGACGAAGACGTTAAACCTTACGTTGAGTTTGATGATATACGTCACCTTGACACCTCGGCACAGGCTAATATGCGTTCGGGACTGAGCACACTGAATATCTCTGCCGGTAAGAAAGAGAAACTTTCAAAAGGTGATATAGTCGGATTTCTTACGAAACAATGTGGAGTACCGGGCGATGAGATAGGTAAAATTGACCTCTATGACCATTATAGTCTTGTGGCTTTGCCGCGTCAGTGGGTACCGGAAGTTGAAAAGACAGCTCGTGTGGTGAAGATAAAAGGAGATAAGCGTCGCATTACCGAAGTCAACTGATTACAGTTATATTTGTATAAAGCCTGACAGCGGATAAGACATAGACACAAAATAGATGTGCAAAATAACAGAGTTATAGAAAAAATTATTAACTTTGCCGAAACGTATGTGACTCATGGTAATGTACTGTATCCTATATCCGACACCTAACCGCGTAAGGCACCGAGAACGTACTGTGATAACATGCAATCAATAAATAAGAAGAATCAAACTCACTAATTAACAATATATAAGAAATTTATGAGCAAAGCAAAGCAATTCCTGACGTGCGATGGTAATCAGGCTGCTGCCCACATCAGCTATATGTTTACTGAAGTGGCTGCAATCTATCCTATCACACCGTCATCGACAATGGCAGAATATGTCGACGACTGGTCGGCGGCAGGAAGAAAGAACATTTTTGGCGAGACAGTGCTTGTACAGGAGATGCAGAGTGAGGCCGGTGCAGCCGGTGCAGTTCACGGTAGTCTCCAGGCTGGTGCTCTGACCACGACCTATACCGCTTCGCAGGGTCTTCTGCTTATGATACCCAACATGTATAAGATTGCAGGCGAGCTTCTTCCCTGTGTCTTCCATGTATCGGCCCGTACACTTGCCTCACATGCGCTGAGTATTTTCGGCGACCATCAGGATGTGATGTCGGCCCGTCAGACCGGCTTCGCTATGCTTTGTGAAGGTTCGGTACAGGAGGTTATGGACCTTGCGGCTGTAGCGCATCTGTCGTCAATCAAGAGCCGTGTGCCGTTCGTCAACTTCTTCGACGGTTTCCGTACTTCGCACGAGATTCAGAAAATCGAGGCTATTGACCAGAATGATTTGGCTCCGCTTATTGATAAGCAGGCTTTAGCCGAGTTCCGCAGCCGTGCTCTCAATCCTGATGCACCTGTTGCACGCGGTATGGCTGAGAATCCCGACGTATTCTTCCAGCATCGTGAAGCTTGCAACAAGTACTATGAGGCAGTACCCAGTGTAGTCGAGGAGTACATGAATGAACTTAGCAAGATTACCGGTCGTGAGTATCATCTGTTTGACTACTATGGTGATCCCGAGGCTGAGCGCGTTATCATAGCTATGGGTTCTGTGACTCAGGCTATACAGGAGACAGTTGATTATCTTCGCGCTAAGGGAGAGAAGGTAGGTCTGGTAAGCGTACATCTTTACCGTCCGTTCTCGGCACGTCATTTCCTTGCAGCTGTACCCAAGACTGCAAAGCGCATAGCCGTACTCGACCGTACTAAAGAACCGGGCGCCAACGGTGAACCTCTGTATCTTGATGTGAAGGATTGCTTCTACGGTCAGGCTAATGCTCCAGTTATTGTAGGCGGACGTTATGGTCTCAGCTCTAAAGACACTACTCCGTCACAGATGCTGGCTGTGTATGAAAACCTTTCACTTCCCGAGCCCAAAAATCATTTCACTGTAGGTATCGTAGACGATGTGACTTTCACTTCGCTTCCTATGCTTCCTGAAATGCACCTCGGCGGTAAGAGTATATTCGCAGCTAAGTTCTATGGCCTTGGTGCCGACGGTACTGTAGGTGCTAATAAGAACTCGGTTAAGATTATCGGTGACAATACCGATAAGTATTGTCAGGCTTATTTTGCTTACGACTCTAAGAAATCAGGTGGTTTCACCTGCTCACATCTCCGCTTCGGTGATGAGCCTATCCGTTCTACATATCTGGTTAACACACCTAATTTTGTAGCTTGCCATGTACAGGCTTATCTGCACATGTACGATGTGACACGCGGTCTGCAGCAGGGCGGTACTTTCCTTCTCAACACTATATGGGAAGGTGAAGAGCTGGCCAAGAATCTGCCTAACCGTGTAAAACGTCAGCTTGCTCGTGCTAATGCTAAGCTTTATTATATCAATGCTACCAAGATAGCTCAGGAAATCGGTCTTGGCAACCGTACCAACACTATTCTTCAGAGTGCCTTCTTCCGCATCACTGAGGTTATACCTGTAGATCTTGCCGTTGAGCAGATGAAGAAGTTCATTGTCAAGAGCTATAGCAAGAAGGGTGAGAACGTTGTCAATATGAACTTTGCTGCTGTAGATCGCGGTAACGAGTATAAGGAACTTCCTGTAGATCCGGCATGGGCAACTCTTCCCGACGAAGAGGCTCCGAAGTCAGATGCTCCCGAGTTTATCACCAATGTTGTGATGCCTATCAATGCTCAGGACGGAGACCTTCTGCCTGTAAGTGCTTTTGCTGACCGTGCCGACGGTACATGGCCTCAGGGCACAGCCCGCTATGAGAAGCGTGGTGTGGCAGCTTTCGTACCGGAGTGGAATCCTGCCAACTGTATACAGTGTAACAAGTGTGCATACGTATGTCCTCACGCTTCTATACGTCCGTTCCTCCTCAACGCTGAGGAAATGGCTGCTGCTCCTTTCGGCGAAGATAAGACTATCAAAGCTATCGGTAAGGGATTTGACGGTTTGCGCTTTGCTCAGGAGGTTGACGTACTTGACTGTCTCGGCTGCGGCAACTGTGTGGATGTCTGCCCGGGTATGCGTGGCAACAAGGCTCTGAAGATGATGCCTCTGGAGGACGAGCTTGGCCAGCAGAAGAATTGGGATTACTGTGTAGAACATGTGACTTCGAAGCAGAATCTTGTTGATACTTCACTTAACGTTAAGAACAGCCAGTTTGCCACTCCGATGTTCGAGTTCTCGGGAGCTTGCTCGGGTTGCGGTGAAACTCCGTATCTGAAACTCATCACCCAGCTCTTCGGTGACCGCCAAGTTGTGGCTAATGCTACAGGTTGTTCGTCGATTTATTCGGGTTCAGTACCTTCGACTCCTTACTGCACCAACGAACAGGGTCATGGTCCTGCATGGGCTAACTCACTGTTCGAGGATTTCTGTGAGTTCGGTCTCGGTATGCACATAGCATACGAGAAGATGCGTGCACGTCTTGAAGATACTTGTCGTCAGGCTGAGACATGCGACTGCTGCACTCCTGAACTCAAGGCTGCCGCCAAGGCATGGATGGATGTCCGTGACGATGCTGCTAAGAGCCGTGAGGCCGGTGAAGCTCTCGTAGCCGAAGCTAAGAAGTGTGATTGTGATATCTGTAAGACTATCGTCAATCTGAGTCACTATCTCGTTAAGCGTAGTCAGTGGATTATCGGTGGTGACGGTGCAAGCTATGATATAGGTTTCGGTGGTCTCGACCACGTTATAGCATCTGGCAAGAATGTCAACATTCTCGTACTCGACACCGAGGTTTATTCTAACACCGGTGGTCAGTCGTCTAAGTCTACTCCTATCGGTGCTATCGCTAAGTTTGCTGCTGCCGGCAAGCGTATCCGTAAGAAAGACCTTGGCATGATTGCCACTACTTACGGTTATGTTTACGTGGCACAGGTAGCTATGGGTGCTGACAACGCTCAGACACTTAAGGCTATCCGCGAGGCTGAAGCATACGACGGTCCGTCGCTGATAATCGCTTATTCACCCTGTATCAACCATGGTCTGAAGGCCGGTATGGGTCATAGTCAGGACGAAGAGAAGCGTGCCGTAGAGTGCGGTTACTGGCACCTGTGGCGTTATAATCCTGCTCTTGAGAACGAAGGTAAGAATCCTTTCACTCTTGATAGCAAGGATCCTGATTGGACTAAGTTTGCTGACTTCCTGAAAGGTGAGGTACGTTTTGCCTCTATCTTCAAGATGTGTCCTGACGAGGCTGAAGAACTCTTCAAAGCTGCTGAGGAGAACGCTCGCTGGCGCTTCTACAACTACAAGCGTCTTGCCGCTATGGATTGGGGTCGTGACCCTGAGATGACCGAGGAAGAGAAGAAACTCCGCAAAGAATAATATTTTCTTAAACATACTTAAATAAGTAAGAATATATAGAATAGCGC
>CAMWVA010000182.1 GCA_947177575.1 uncultured Porphyromonadaceae bacterium
TTTAATTATTTTACTGTTTTATTAACTTATAGAAATAAGTTTAAACAACTTCATTAGCAAAATAATCAGTGCATCCAAGTGCTTTTTCAATGGCCTTGTGATTTTGGAACTCCATTTTTCTGTATCGCAGTTATAAGGTACCTGATTCGCCTGAGAAAGAGCTTACAAAAGTTATCGGCTTGGAACGACATGCGGGCTGGAGACTCCTTCGTAATGAGTCTGTACAGCTGACAATTCCAGGCAGTAACGATAGTATTGCTCTTATCGGAGTTGATAATGCTGGCAGCCGTATGTTTCCGGATAAATCCGACCTTCCGAAAGCCGTAAAAGACCTTCCGGCTTCAGAGTTCAAGATATTACTTTCTCATGACCCCTCACACTGGCGTCGTGAGGTCCTCCCTACCACCGATATTGACCTGACACTTTCGGGTCACACCCACGCAATGCAGTTCAAAATCGGCAACTGGTCACCCTCCAAGTGGACTTACCCCGAGTGGGGCGGTATGTACAACGAAGGTCCTCAGCGCCTCTACGTCAGTACCGGCATCGGCGAAAACATCGCCTTCCGCTTCGGTGCCTACCCCCAAATCGTGCTCCTAACCCTCCAACGCTGATGTTATGAAAAGGTCATACGAGACATTAGCTGATTATGATGTCAGAGATACGATGGGTCTGAATATCGAATAGCATACCAATACGAAAGAGTCTTCGGGAGTCATTGGCAAATGGGAGAGTGTACTCTTTATCTTTAATTTGCCGGAGTGCATTGGCCGCTGTGCCACGTACTTTTAGCTCAAGAATATAGATATATTCGTTTGTCTGTATCAGAATATCAATGAAACCATCGGAGGTTTGGTATTCGACGTCTACGTTCAGACCGATGAGACGAAAAAGAAGATATAGTATCAGTTGATAATGTGATTCGTATTTTCCTGTGTTTTTGTGAAGAGAAAGAGGAATACCTGCAATAAAGGCTGATAACCGGTCAGCTAATGTCTGCGGGGCGCCTGAGTAAATGGCATCTGCTATTTCATCGGCTACCTTGTCGGTTGTAGTGCGCTGCATATTGGCGTAGACAGGCAGAAGAGAGCTGAAGAACCCGGATTCGACTTCTTTGTTTGGAAAGCCGAGGGTATAACGGTCACGTTGGCGATCATAATTTTTAATGGTGAGATAGCCCGTCTGATATAACAGGGCTACCAGCTGAGGCTGAAAGAGAGAAATACTGGATATAGCCTCAGGACGGACTTTGATACCACTGAGTTCGTGAATTTCCCTTTGTGGATTGCGCAGAAATTCTACTAAGACGGTAGGGGTACCTGTCTCAAACCAATATTCGCCGATTCGTCCCTTTGAGAGAGCTGTCAGCAGACTGAAAGGATTGTAAATATCTGTAAGATCGGCTGAAAAATGATAACCGTCGTATGAGTGTTTAAGGCGCTCTAAGGCTTGCTCTACCGGAATACAGTATTTTTCTGCTAACAGTGTTACGCCTGGAGAGAGAGTCTGTCGGAGTTCCGCCTCAGTTATACCGCATATAGCGGTGTAACACTCATCGAAAGAAATATCATTAAGATTATTAAGACTTGAAAAAATAGATAGTTTTCCATACTTTGTAACTCCGGTCAGCATACAGAAATGTATCTCTTCGGCCAGAGGTTTGATGACAGAGTAGAAACTCTGCATTTCTTGACGTATCTCTTCCTGAACTTCTAACCTACCGACGTTGCGGGTTATCGGACTATCATACTCGTCAATAAGGATAACCACCTTTCTGCCTGAAGAATGATGAAGGCTTTTGACAAGCCGGCGGAATTTAACGGTAATGTCATCTGAGGTACTTTCGATATCGAAAGTATGTTCCAATTCTTCAAGGCAGTGGCGGATATAATCAGTGAAATCTACCGGTGTGTTGAAATTTTTACCGCTGAGGTCCAGACGCACGACAGGCCGCTTAATCCACTCGTCGGGTTGAAGTTGGTCAATTGCCAGGCCTTTGAATAAATCGCGTCTACCTCGGAAGTAAGCTTCAAGCGTGGAAAGCAGCAGACTTTTCCCGAAACGTCGTGGACGGCTCAGAAAATAGTAGCTGCCTGCCGATACAAGCCGATGGATTATTTCGGTTTTATCAACATAAACATAATTTCCGGAACGTATCCTTTCAAAGCTTTGTTCTCCGATAGGGTATCTGATTATATTCATGACAAAGTAATGAACTGAAGGTGAAAAATACTGGTGTCAGCGGAGGGGGCTGATGAGGAAGGTGAAGCTGCGGTCTCCGTATGGAAGCATGTAGTCAGGCAAGGGGAGGGCACCCCAGCTGTTGATGCAGCCGAGACCCATCTGAGCTTCATCAAGTAAGACATTGGTGAGCTTAGCTTTCGGAACTTCGGGTGAGTGACGCTGATGCTTACGGTCGCCGTCATCGAGACTTTCGATGGTGTAGTGAAGTGCTGAAGCTGAGAAAGGCTTTGCTGCTGTAAACTCCAGTCCTTTCCCGGCACTGTTACTCAGACGCCACCAGCGGAGATCGGTCTTAGTGCCTGTCTCCTGCGGGCGGATATAAGGATAGAACTGTTCGTCAACACTCTGTCTGTAGATACCGAGCTGCGAAGCGTGGTTGCGGTCAGAATAATTTTCCCACGGGCCGCGACCGTAAAACTCTACAGTCTCGAAAGTTTCGGGCATAGGCATTTCAACACCGAAGCGAAACATCGGTGACACGCCGGCATCGGGAGTGGTGGTCATATTCTGCTGCACAAGTATCTGACCCTCATTGTTGATTGTATAGGTCATATCGAGTGTGGCTTTGACAGCAGGGAGGTCGTAGACAGCTTTAACTATAGCCATACCGTCAACAGTTTCAGAGGTAAGTGATTTCAGACTGCACTCAGGATTACGCCATGCATCATATCTGACCTGCAGACCAGCTCCCATATCGTTGTCAGTCGGCGCACGCCAGAAGTTAGGAGTCAGCGAGGCTCCATCAGCTATCATCGGCACACCGTCGATGACATAACGGTTCATATAGCCTGAATAGCGATCGAAGTCTATATCAAAACCTTCGCCGCTCACACGCAGGCGTTCGGAATTATTGTCGGTGATTACAGGAGCAGGCTTAGATGTATGGCGTGCCGAAGTGTTGGCAATAGTCAGAGGAGCCGGGGTGTCGGCTTTTGCTATAAGCTGTGCGTTTGCTACGGCGTGACCGGCTGGCAGGAGAGGAGTGGCTTCCTTAAGAGGGTAGGAGACGTTGAGCAACCATTCGCCTTGGGCGGAAGTATCACCTATAGGCAGAGTGTAACGGTTTGATGACTGAGGAGCTACATCAAGGTCTGGCAAAGTGCCTGAACGCACCGGGCTACCGTCATGCAGCAGAGTCCATTGCAGTGATACATCGGAAAGATCGTTGAAGAAGTTTTCGTTTTTGACTTCTACTATACCCTTGGTTATATCAACAGGTTCGGTCCAGATATTCTGGTAGAAGTAGGCTACTTCGTAAGCATGTGGGTTAGGTACGCGGTCAGGACTGACAAGACCGTTGTCACAGAAATTGTTATCACTGGCATCGTAAGGATTGAAATCACCGCCGTAAGCGTATATCTCGACACCATCCTTACCCTCCCAGCGTACAGACTGATCGACAAAGTCCCAGATAAATCCGCCTTGTAGATTGGGATATTTACGTATAATATCCCAATACTCCTTAAATCCGCCCATTGAGTTACCCATGGCGTGAGCATATTCGCATTGTATAAGCGGTTTATCTGTAGGACGCTCTCTGCCGTACCATTCCATACCGTTATAATCGTAGTACATCGGACAGAAGATGTCAGTATGATCTTTCATTCTGGCCTGTTCGTATTGTACGGGACGAGACGGGTCCATCTTCTTTATCATATTGTAGGCGTCAACGAAGTTCTTACCGTCGCCGGCTTCGTTACCAAGTGACCAGAATATTACCGAAGGATGATTGAAGTTACGTGCGACATTACGCTCGTTGCGCTCCTGATGTGCCTTATGATAATCAGGACGTATAGCCAGAGTTTCGTCTTCGTAACCCATACCGTGACTTTCGATGTTGGCTTCTGCCACTACGTAGATGCCATAACGGTCGCAAAGGTCATACCAAAGATTGTCGTCGGGATAGTGACAGGTGCGTACAGCGTTAATATTGAGCTGCTTCATAAGCTGAATGTCCTGTAACATACGTTCCGGACTCACTACATATCCCCCATCGGGGTCAAGTTCGTGTCTGTCTGCGCCTTTGAATAGTACAGGTTGTCCGTTAACGAGTACCTGTCCGTCACGCAGTTCTATAGTGCGAAACCCTACATTGATAGGTATGATTTCACCGTCAGTCTCGGCAAGGAGAGTATAAAGATAGGGTGATTCGGCGCTCCATTTGTGAGGTGCTGTAACATCGATAAGTACGCTTCCGCTTTTGTCAACATGACTCATCGCTACAGTCTTGCCGTCGGCATCGACGAGACGGAGGGTGACAGGTGCTTTACCTTTTATATCAACATCGACATCCAGCCAGCCGTTATTATAGTCGGTATCCAGACCAGGAGTGACCCTTATATCGGTAAGCCGATTTTTGTCACGGGCATATAGATAGCAGTCACGTCCTACACCGCTGAAACGGAAGAAGTCCTGATCTTCGAGGTAAGTGCCGTCACACCAGCGCATTACTTGAAAGGCAATGACATTATCCTGACCCGGTTTGAGATAAGGTGTGAGGTCAAATTCAGCTTCGAGTTTGCTGTCTTCGCTATAGCCTACATACCGGCCGTTGACCCAGAGATAGATGTTCGAAGTCACAGAGCCGAAGTGGGCCATTATGTCTTTGCCTTTCCAGTCGGCAGGGATATGAACAGTGCGTCGGTATGAGCCGACATGGTTATTTGTATCAGGAAAATTCGGTGCGTCGCGTGGGGCATCGTTACGCCATGGGTAACCTACATTGACATATAATGGGTCTCCGTAGCCGTTGAGCTCCCACACAGCGGGTACCTGCATAGTATTCCAACCCTTGTCGTTAAAGTCGGTACGGAAGAAATCAGTAGGGCGCTGATCAGCGTCTTTAACCCAGTTAAAGCGCCAAGGGCCATTGAGACTCAAGTAATTGCCGGAGGCTTTAGGGTCACGGGCGTGAAAAGCGTCTTCGTCTTTGGAATAGGCGAAGTAGGCGCTGTGCATGGGTGCGCGGTTAACGGAGTTGACGGTGGGGTCTTTATACTCTCTGAATGTCTGAGCTGCTGTGGGGAGA
>CAMWVA010000183.1 GCA_947177575.1 uncultured Porphyromonadaceae bacterium
AGTAAAATCAGATAGCATAAAATGAAAGAAAAGAATCTATTACCTAAAGACATATATGACGAAGAAGCGGTCAAGTTTGTCGCAAGACGCTATGGTACTACACCGGAGCGTGTACTGAAACGGTATCTTCTTCAGGTTGGTCTTTTAAAATGTGATGAAGCTCAGAATCAGGATGACTACGAGCTTGCTCCGAATGAAATTGCCTTGTTCCGGGATTTCGGTGTAAGTCTTTCAACTGTAGAGTAAAGCTTTGTCTGCTAAGGCTGTTTTACGGAATAAATCTGTAACAACAATCAGGTGGCTTAATCAGACATTATCAAGAATTTTACTAAATTAAATACGTATAAAAATGAACCGCAGAATCCTCACATTCATTTTATGTATAATTTCAATATTATCAACTATGGCACAACAGAAAATAGTTCAGACAGCAGGTCGCCAGCAGCTTGGAGACTTTGCACCGGAGTTTGCACGGCTTAATGATGATATTCTTTTCGGAGAAGTATGGAGTCGTAATGATCTTCTTTCACTGCGAGATCGAAGTCTTGTGACGATTACTTCACTGATTTCGATGGGTATCACTGACACATCGCTTGTATATCATCTTCAGGAAGCTAAGAAGAATGGAATTACCCGAACTGAAATCGCCGAAATACTGACACACATTGCTTTCTATGCAGGTTGGCCTAAGGCCTGGGGTGCTTTCCGACTTGCCAAAGAGGTGTGGAATGATGATATAAAAGGTGACGATGCTAAAGCAGAATTTGCTCGTTCGATGATTTTCCCTATCGGAGAGCCTAATACAGCATACGCCAAATATTTTATAGGTAACAGTTATCTGGCTCAAATTTCAAATGACCAGATTCCTTTCGCTAATGTTACTTTTGAGCCGGGCTGTCGTAATAACTGGCACATTCACAAAGCCGAAAAAGGCGGAGGTCAGATGCTTGTCGGTGTCGCCGGACGAGGCTGGTATCAGGAAGAAGGAAAACCAGCCGTTGAGATTCTTCCCGGCACAGTGATAAATATTCCCGCTAATGTCAAGCACTGGCATGGTGCAGCTAAAGACTCGTGGTTTGCCCATCTTGCTTTCTCAGTGCCCGGAGAGGAAACAGAAAATATATGGCTTGAACCGGTTTCAGATGAGGAGTATAATAAACTTGAAGCAAAATAAGTAAGAAATAACACTGCAATAAAACAGAAGAGTTTGCTTCATCATAAAGAAAATCGTAAGTAAGAAAATACACTCCGACTCTTATGCAGTAGTTGTATAAGAGTCGGAGTTATGTATAGGGGGGATAATGTGGGTTAGCCGAATTTTGAGATTTTGCGCAGCATCGGTTCGTTGATGATTTTGATACGGCGGCCGTCAACAAGCAGAAGTTTCTCAGAGACAAAAGAGGTGAGAGTACGTATGGCGTTTGAGGTGGTCATGTTTGAAAGATTAGCCAAATCCTCACGGCTCATGTATATCTTAAGAGTGGCTTCGTCGTCTTCAAGACCATAGTTGTCAGCGAGCAGAAGAAGTGCTTCGGCAAGACGTCCGCGAATGTGTTTCTGAGTCAGATTAACGATTTTTGTGTCTGAACCACCAAGATTGCGTGACAATTCATGTATGAAGAACATAGCCAAGTCGTTGTTGCGCCTTATAACCTCTTCAACAATGCGCATAGGAATTAGCCCGAGGGATGATGGTTCGAAAGCTGATGCCGACGAAACGTATGGTTCGTGAGCGAAATAGGCACGATAGCCAAAATACTGTACCGGACGGTACAGACGTAAAATCTGTACACGCTCGCCTATGCCGCTCTTGTACATCTTTACCTTGCCCTTAAGAAGTATCCAGAGGTATTCCGGCTCCTCATGTTCAGCGTATATTATCTGGTTCTTCTTATATTGATGTACGACGAAGTTGTCGCTTATAAGGCGTTTGTCTTCCGGACTTAGGACCTGCCACAACGGTGACATATCATGGCTAATGATGTGTTCGAGAGTACTCTTCTTAATCATTGGTTAACATGCGGAGAGATAGCGTTTTAAAAAATAGGCATTCAACGATTTGAAAAGGGCCCGTCCGTTGTAAAACCGGAGGAGCTGTTTTAGAACACAAATTTAGAAAAAAATCATACACTAACCAAAAAGTTGCATAATAAAGTTTGTATGATTATCGTCAGTAGCTTTTTCAGTGTCTGAATGTCTGTAGTCAAGAGCTATTTTCTGACATATTTTATGTAAAACCGGACGGTCAAGTTTACCCATCGGTGTGGTTGGGATAGCATCAAGACCGATTAACAGGCGCGGGCGCTGATGTGGTTTGAAAAGACGATATATATTTTCTTCCAATTCCTGACGACGATGTGGTTCAAACCATACTTTATCGGTGACACAGAGTGTCACCAATGCACCCCATTTGTCATCTGTCACCCATGAAACAGCAAAATCACCGTCTATGCAGTCACTCAGACGAGCTTCAATCTCATCCGGAATAACCTTACGCGCGCCTGTGACAATCACATTATCGAAGCGTCCGATAATCTCGAAAGTGCCGTCAGTGTTAAGTTTTGCAAGATCGTTAGTCTGTACCGCATCGAAACTTTCGCGTTCCACACACAGACAGCCACGTGAGTCAAGCGAAAGACGTACACCGGGAAGTGGCGTAAAAGGGACGTTGAGCTGAGAGACAGGGCGTAAAGCAATGTGGGAAGCTGTTTCGGTCATACCATAAGTTTCAAACACATTAAGTTGTGAAGCAGCAATAGCTTCACGTAATGGAACCGGGATAGCAGAACCTCCTACAATGATGTTATTTAACCGGGGCAGGCGTGAGATGTTTTCAATAATCCAATACATCTGTGAAGGTACGACTGCCAACAGGTCAACGGGCAAATTAATATTCAGTAACCCTACAGGAGTATTAGAGGGTGTTTCATAATTAAAATGTGCCCTGGCTTCAATAGCACGTATAATCATCATTTTACCTCCTATAAATCGTGGTGATACACAGCTGTATAGTAATGAGTTCGCGGTGATACCGAAAAAGCTATTGGTAGCCAGAGCACTTGTTCGCACCAGTTGTTTAGACAGTCTGATAACTTTAGGCGTTCCGGTTGAGCCTGAAGAACGGGCTTCCAGCCATGGCGAATCATCGAGCCATTGCCGACGGATGTCATCGAAAGTAACGTCAGGTTCAGAAGAAACAGAGTTTACTGTCGCCATTGGAGAGAGTCGAATTGTGTGTGGTCAAGAGGTGCGCCGGCAATACAGCACAGGTGTTCGCCATTGAGAAATACAGGTGCTTCAAAATTATTTGTAAATAACTGTCCTGTGCCGAGTCCCTGAGGCATGGGGTTGCCAAGTGTGGCTGTCCACTGTGCTAAAGCAGAGAGTCCGACGTTTGATTCGAGTGCTGATGTTACCCACCAACCGATGTTGCGCTCGGAAGCTAACTTTATCCATTCCTGTGCTCCGGAGAAACCGCCGCATAAGGCTGGTTTAAGTATGATGAAAGCGGGAGCTATACTATCGAGTACAGCAATCTTTTCTTCTGTCGAACAACGGCCTATCAATTCTTCGTCGAGAGCGATGGGCAGCGGAGATACTTCACAAAGGAAACGCATCAGTTCGGGATAGCCTGCCGGAATAGGCTGTTCTATAGAATGAACTCCTAAATCAGCTAAGGCTTTAAGACGTGGTAAGGCATTGTCCATATTGAAGCCGCCGTTGGCGTCTACACGTATCTGAAGCTGACTCTCAGAGAATTGCGAGCGTATGCTTTTGACCATCTCAAGTTCACTATGCCAATCGATAGCTCCTACTTTGAGTTTGATACATGAGAAGCCCTCAGCTACTTTACTGTCAATACGCTTCATCATTGTATCGAAATCACCCATCCAGACCAGACCGTTGATTACAATATCAGTCTTGCCTTCTGTAAAAGAAGATGGAAAGTAAAGACCGCTGCAACCGGAAGAGAAGTTGAGCAATGCCTGTTCGAGACCATATTGAATTGAAGAGTGACGAGACAAATCGGTAGACCGACCGAGCGCCATGTTTGCGAGTAGTTCGATAAGTTTCAGTTCGTAACCTCTGCCAGCTTCAGCCGACAGACCTTCAAACACAGCAGCCTCGCCTATACCGAACCGTGAAGGGTCAGCTTCGTCGAAGACTTTGATAAAACATGTCTGCTTCAGACGCATCACACCGCGTGAAGTACCGGCTGGTTCTTTGAAGCACAACCTATAGGGGGCATAAGCGAGACGCATGAGATTATCTTCTTAGAATTCAGTTATTTGATTGCAGATTCAGGGGAACATAGGGAATTGGTCAAAGTCCGGGTCACGTTTTTCGAGGAAAGCATTTTTACCCTCTTGTGCCTCATCCATGAGGTAATACATAAGAGTAGCGTCACCTGCCAATTCCATAATACCGTGTTGACCGTCAAGTTCGGCATTGAGTCCGCGTTTTATCATGCGGATTGCTAAAGGGGAGCGCTTCATTATGATACGACACCATTCCACAACGGTCTCTTCAAGCTGATCGAAGGGTACAACTTCATTGACAAGACCCATTGAGAGTGCTTCCATTGCTGTGTACTGACGGCAAAGAAACCATATCTCACGAGCCTTTTTTTGTCCTACACAGCTTGCAAGGTATGAGGAGCCGAAACCTGCGTCGAAGCTGCCTACTTTCGGTCCTGTCTGACCGAAGCGTGCGTTGTCGGAGGCAATTGAGAGGTCGCAGACAGTCTGGAGCACATTACCGCCGCCTATAGAATAGCCGTTGACCATAGCGATGACGGGTTTAGGGAGAGAACGTATGGCTTTGTGTAGGTCGAGTACATTAAGGCGGGGCACTCCGTCGTCTCCGATGTAGCCGCCGCGTCCTTTGGCATGTTGATCACCGCCGCTGCAGAAGGCTTTGTCGCCGGCGCCGGTGAGGACTACGACGCGGATGTCTTGCCGCTCGCGGCAAATATTCATGGCGTCAAGCATCTCCTGATTTGTAAGGGGACGGAAGGCGTTGTAGACCTGTGGGCGATTAATGGTGATTTTTGCTATACCTTCGAATTGCTCGAAAAGTATGTCTGTGTATTTTTTTATTGGGGTCCAGTTAAATTTTTGCATGGGATTGGGGGTTAATTGTAGGGTGAGGGCGGCTTTGGGCGAGGGGAGCTTTGGGT
>CAMWVA010000184.1 GCA_947177575.1 uncultured Porphyromonadaceae bacterium
ACACAGGAAGCGGTTTACCCTTGCGGATATTGTTGATGAAAAGCGGTATCAGTTTCTCAGGGAACTGGTACGGGCCGTAATTATTCGAACAGTTAGTTACAAGTGTCGGCATTCCATAGGTGTCGTGGTAGGCACGCACGAAATGGTCGCTCGAAGCCTTCGATGCCGAATACGGCGAGTGGGGATTGTATTTGGTAGTCTCGACAAAGAATTCCGTTCCGTAGGCCATGTCGTCTTCGCTTGAGGCTTTGGTGGTAAACGGTGCCGGTACACCTTCGGGATGTGTCAGCTCGAGAGCTCCGTAAACCTCGTCGGTAGAGATATGGTAGAAAAGCTTTCCCTCGTATTTCTCCGGCAGTGATTTCCAGTATTCCTTAGCTGCCTGAAGCAGGGCGAGCGTCCCCATGACGTTGGTACGTGCGAAGGTGAACGGGTCCTTTATCGAGCGGTCAACATGGCTCTCGGCCGCAAGATGGATTATGCCATCTATCTTATATTCCCTTACGATACTTCGCATCTCGTCGAGATCGGCGATGTCAGCACGAACAAAGGTATAGTTAGGTTTATCCTCTATGTCCTTCAGATTGGCGAGATTGCCGGCGTAAGTGAGTTTGTCGAGATTGACAATATGATAGTCGGGATATTTATTGACGAACAGGCGTACTACATGTGAGCCGATAAAACCTGCCCCTCCGGTGATAAGAATATTACGTGTCATGACTATTTAAGCATTACTGATTGTT
This sequence comes from uncultured Porphyromonadaceae bacterium, assembly GCA_947177575.1. Taxonomy (GTDB): domain Bacteria; phylum Bacteroidota; class Bacteroidia; order Bacteroidales; family Muribaculaceae; genus Lepagella. The sequence goes on from CAMWVA010000184.1 coordinate 744, forward strand.
TTTAAATATAAAAGGTGAATTAAAATCCGCTAACATAGATTGGCAGCGGTCTTTATTACTAAGAATAGCTTCGGCAGGATCAAGTCCCCAGTCAATTCCGAGTGTTGGGTCAAGAATAGAAATACCGCTATCGGCTTCCGGACAATAATAGTTATCGCATTTGTATTGAAATACTGCGGTATCGCTTAGTACGGCAAATCCGTGTGCAAATCCACGCGGGATAAAGAATTGTCTGTGATTATGCTCAGTGAGTAGACAGCTGACGTGTCGGCCGTAAGTAGGTGAGCCACGACGTATGTCGACAGCTACATCAAGTACCGAGCCACGGACACATCGTACAAGTTTAGCCTGTGCATGCGGTGGTCTCTGAAAATGCAGTCCGCGCATTACACCCCTTGAGGAACACGATTCGTTATCCTGTACAAAATCTATGTGGCCGACTTCACGGTCAAATACTTTCTTGTTATAGCTTTCAAAAAAATAACCACGTGCATCGGTAAATACTCTCGGTTCAAGAATCAGTACACCCTCTATATCTGTTTTGATTACATTCATAATTTAATCAAGGTTTTTACTGCCTGTGCGGTCTATCTCGGTTACTACTTTCATAAGATATTGACCGTACTGGTTTTTCAGCATAGGTTTTGCAAGTTCTATCATTTTTTCCTTGGAAATCCAGCCCTGACGATAGGCAATACCTTCGAGGCAGGCAATTTTAAGGCCCTGGCGTTTTTCAAGTACCTCGACATATATGGAAGCCTCGGCCAAAGAGTCATGTGTCCCTGTGTCAAGCCACGCGAAACCTCGTGGCAAAGTCTGGACTTTCAATTCATTATCATGGAGAAACTTCTGGTTAACAGTAGTTATTTCAAGCTCTCCACGGGCAGATGGTTTTATATGTTCGGCTACCTCAATTACTTTATTAGGGTAGAAATAAAGACCTACTACTGCATAATTACTTTTAGGATGCTCAGGCTTTTCTTCTATTGAGAGGCAATTGCCATATCGGTCGAATTCGGCTACACCGTAGCGTTCCGGATCGTTAACCCAGTATCCGAACACAGTAGCTTTGCTGTCATGTTGTGCCATTTCCACAGCTTCTTTCAGTAGATGTGAGAAGCCGGCACCATGAAAAATATTGTCGCCTAAAACCAGACACACACAGTCATTACCGATAAATTCCTTACCGATAATAAAGGCCTGGGCCAGTCCATCAGGTGAGGGTTGTTCGGCGTAGGTGAACCTTACACCGTAGTCAGAACCATCGCCCAACAAACGCCGGAAGCCCGGTAAATCCTGCGGGGTTGAGATAATAAGTATGTCGCGAATACCGGCCAGCATCAGAGTCGATATGGGATAATATACCATAGGTTTGTCATAAATAGGCAGCAACTGTTTGCTTACCCCCTTGGTAATAGGGTAGAGACGTGTGCCGGAGCCACCGGCGAGAACAATTCCTTTCATATTAGCACGGGTTGGTTTTCGGCAAAGTTACAACTTTGGGCTTGGTTCTCAAAATGACTTGAAAAAAATCATTATCTTTGCCCCATGAAAGTGCTTTATTTGATAAGAAGGTGTGCTCCGCTTGATGGAGCCGCACGGACTTTACTCAGACTGATAGAGAATAATCCCTCAGTTGAGGCACATGTGGCATGCCGGTTTAGTTTCGGCTGTATTGACAGTGTGGCCGTGAGCGAAGTTGATTCGTGTTCGGCTTTACAGACTCTTATTGCGGCCGGCCATTATGATATAATACATTATTTTCGTACATCAGGCTACGAATTGTTTGACTGGGCAGTGAAAGCTCTGCGGCATCTTAAACTTAAGACGCCGATAATAACTACTATCTGTCAGAGACCTTCATATCCGCAGTTGTTACCTTCGGTGGCAGAGCTGACTCAGTCGGTACGTGTGGTGATGATAGACCGTGCCGCTATGAATGATCCGTTGTTTGATTTTATAGCGGCCGATCGAAAGAGACATATTTATTTCGGAGCCACACAGAGAGATATTGAACTTACCGAACAGCTTGCGGCTGCATGGCATCCGACTCCCGGACGGGTCGTGTTCGGACGCGGCAGTACACCGGGCAAGGTGCCTGCTGATTATTGTAAAATTACTGATCGTATAAATGTACCTGGCAAGCATGTCGTTATAGCCGGTATTCCTGTTAACAGTCCTGTGCGTCGTCAGGCTGAAGGACGGGGCTATGTCGAGATGGTAGATGCTTTGCCTTACGACGAATGGCTGAAATTATGTGCCGGATTTGATGTATTTCTTTATTATTTGCCTAAACAGGGACATTCTTCTATAGATGGCACTCTTGGACAAGCAATGATGTTAGGCAAACCGGTGGTGTACTACGGACCGGCTGCTCCTGCCGAACGTCTGGTGCATGGTGTCAACGGTTTTGTAGCTAAAGACCCGTCTGAAATACCGTCTTATTGTGACCGTCTCGGTGCAGATGCGGAATTACGGCGACGTATGGGAGCCGCCGCTCGGCAATCAACCATATCTGACTTCTCTATGGCAGCCTGTGTACGAGCGTATAATGCTCTCTATAAAGAGGTGTTGGCAGAAGTAAAAGCCGGGCGTGAACCTGTACCGGTAAAAGTTCCTATGTCGTATCGTAAGCATTTTGCTCATTATTCGTGGCGGGGCTGGTTGCGCTCGGAGCTGGCCGGCAGCATGATAGAACGTCTGAGTCATCGTCTGAAACCTCTGCCAGAGAGAACATAATAGAAAAAATGAAAGTACTTTTTGATCCACAGATTTTTGCCTCACAGGTATATGGTGGGGTATCAAAATATTTTGCCGAAGTCATGGCGCGTATGCCTTCCGGCAGCTGGACTGTACCCGGTTGGCTGTCAAATAATGAGTATGCACGTCATTATAGTCTGTTCCGTCAGATACCTTTCCTGCCTAAGCATGACTTCCGGGGTAAAGGACGCCTGATGGTAGAACTGGTCAAACCTTCGGCATTAGCCTATATGAGACTGAACAGAAATAAATACGATGTTGTACATCAGACAAATTTTGATACCTATCTCTTTAAAGCTGTCGGAAACAAACCTTTAGTGACGACTTATCATGATATAAATTTTCTGACAGAACATAATTATGTGCCACGTATGGTTAAACTTCAGACAGCTTCGCTACGCAGAGCTGATGCAGTTGTCGCGGTAAGTAACAATACCAAGGCAGATATGTTACGTTATTTTGATATTGATCCTGATAAAATTACTGTTATACATCATGGTATAGACCTACCTGTGATACCTGCTACCTTAAGCGAACGTATGGTAAAAGAACCATATATATTATATGTGGGAGCAAGACATCTATTTAAGAATTTTGATACTTTTATCACTGCTTTCGCTCAGATAGCTAAACAATATCCCGAAGTCAAGGTCGTATGTACACGTAGTGATATTACACCCGGAGAGGGTGAAATGCTGAAACGTCTCGGAGTAGCAGATCGTGTTCAGGTAGTTAAAGCAGATGAAATGACATTGAACCGACTCTATCGGGACGCACTGTTTTTTGTTTTTCCTTCTAAATATGAAGGCTTCGGTATGCCGATACTTGAAGCTATGGTAAACGGCTGTCCGGTTGCATTGGCTGATGCAAGTTGTTTCCCCGAAATAGCAGGAGATAGCGGTCTTTATTTTGACCCGGCTGATGTCGATTCTATAGCAGACGCTTTAAAGCGAATGCTTGATGATGAGACATTGAGATCGGAATTGCGTCAGAAAGGTTACAGACGTGCTGCGGATTTCTCATGGCAACGTACTGCTGACAAGCATATAGAGCTTTATAAAGGACTGATTTAGGAGATTTCTTAAAGAAAAGGGGTTATTTAGCAATGAAAAAGAGTGAAAAAGTTAAAAAGAGGGTTATTTTTTTGAGTGAGATTGTTTGTATTTCAAAAATAGTTAGTAACTTTGCACCGTTTTTGATAGCAAAAAAATTGTTTTATTATTTTAAGTTCTAAAGACATGAAGAAGATTTTCCTTTCGCTTGCTGTTATTGCAAGTGTAGCCCTCGTATCTTGCGGTGGTAACAAGACTGCTGAAAATAACGCTGAAGAAGGTGCTGCTGCTGTAACTGAAGTAGCTGCTGAAGTTGTTACTGACAGCGCTTGCTGCGGTGATAGCACTTGTGCTGACACTACTGTAGCTGTTGCCGCTGAGGTTGCTACTCCCGCTAAATAAGATACTTAAGTCTGCGTGAGTAACGTCTGTTGTTACAGTCGTCTCACAATACGGCCATAATAAGGCTAAATAATATAGTTAAGGTACCTGCTTCCTGATAGGAAATAGGTACCTTAATTTTTATATTATAATTTATAACATTATTGAAGTTTCTGCTTCTATACAAGAATGAGACTCTATATCTGAGTGAAATTACAGCCCTGT
>CAMWVA010000185.1 GCA_947177575.1 uncultured Porphyromonadaceae bacterium
CTCAGATACTGATTACTATAATTAGTACAGCTACAGGCACCGGCGGTCTGGCCGGCATAGGCTTGTGGTATTATAACAAAAAACTCAAAGCGCTGGAGGTACAGTTGGCTGAGGCTAACGTCAACAAAGCTCGGGTAGAAGGCCACACAGATGAATTTAGGCTTTATAAGGAGCAGCTTGAAATCGCTAATAAAAGGATAGTTGAGATGTTCCGGCTGTCTGAAGAGGATAATATACGGACTCAAAAAAATATTAATGACTGGAAAGAGCGCTACGACTCGCAAACGGAGCGCCTCCGAGAGCAGCAGGACCTGTTGCTCGAAGCTAAAGATAAAGCCAAAGAGTATCTCCGTAGGATAGCTAAATTAGAGCAGCGTGTCGCTTATCTATTAACATGGCGCTGCCACCGGAACGACTGTGATCACGGCATACCGCCGCGAGGTCATCTGCTGCACCACAAGTTTGATGACTCGGAAATCGAGGATAGTGATATAATGGGACCTGTACCGGTAGGGCCTCAATCTGTAGAGCCAGGCTCGCAGCCGGCAGAACCCAAACAACACATAACCCTGCAAAAAGCATAACTATGTTACGACACAATAATTGCAAAATAGATACCATAGTAATCCATTGCACGGCCACTCCTCCCGGCCGTGAGATAAGCCGTGCCGAGCTTGACCGCTGGCATAAGGCCGAGCGCTTCGAGCCTTACACAGATAAGACAGGGCAGGTGACGTATGCCGGCTATCATCTGTTAGTGCACCTCGACGGCAGCTACGAGCGTTTGCGTCCGGACGAGCATAGAGGCCAGCACGAAAAGCGAGAGAATATGAATAACCGTGCCGTTGCCGTATGTTATGTAGGCGGAGTTGATAACAATAATCAGCCATGCGACACAAGGACAGAGGCTCAAAAACGTACGCTGCTGACTCTGGTACGCACACTCAAGGCGCGCTATCCTAATGTTCAGATTATCGGGCATCGCGACATTAAAGGAGTGGCCAAAGCATGTCCGAGTTTTGATGCAAAACGCGAGTATAAGGACGTGTAAAAGTTAACCACGCGCAGGCGCAAAGAGGACATTGACATTATGGGAACCGCTCTTTTAGTTAAAATGAGGTTAAAATAGTTGTTTTTTGTACAAAAAATACTTATTTCTTTGTTTATCTTATGAGAAATTAATAAATTTGGGCAAGTTTCATATCTCCAAAATCTCACAGGTAAGAAAGATTGTTGACGGACAGAGGATTGAACAAAAAAATGGATTGAAACACAAAATGGATTGAAACAAAAAAAGGAGGTATATATGGAACAAACCGTAACGGATTATTTTGTTGGACAGTTTGGAGCAGGCACAATTGTCTTGGTAATTATTATAGGTGTTATTGTTTGTATTGTATGGCGATTAGCGGCATGGTATACCAAAAGGACCCTACATACAGATAATCTCCCATGTGAAAAACACGAAGAAAGTATAGATAAACTTACTACAAGCATAAATAATGTCAATGTATCGCTTGGTAAACTTGAGACAGGACAGGAGGACATTCATAAGATGATAAGTATGATGGCAAGTTCCCCATCTCAGGGTATGTTTACTCAGAGTCACAGTCCTATATCTCTTACTGATATAGGTAAGGAAATAGCATCGTCATTAGAGTTAGATAATGTACTTGATAAGAACTGGAGTAAGGTCGAGAATATTATAGAGGGAGAGAAGAATCCCTATGATATTCAAATGGAGTTTATCTCTAAATTTATTATTGATTCGGAGAAGTATCTTGATGATAAATCACTTGATTTGATTAAAAAGGATGCGTTTATGCGCGGGGTGCCTCTAATCGAATATATGAGATTGCTTGGAGTAATGGCTCGTGACAGATATTTCATTGAGCACAAAATTGATATAAGCGAAGTTGATAAAAATAAGCCGAATATAAAATAATAGATAGATTTAAGGTTACAAGAAGGCGGTTCCCGTAATGACGAGAATCGCCTTCTTGCTGTATACTAAAATATGATTATGAATATATTATCGATTATTTACATCTTATCATGCTCACTTATGTTGTGTTGCTGCTCCCGCAAGACAACTCAAACCGCCGCTGCCGATTACACGGAGCACCGGGAGACAGCGGCGTTGACAGTTGACCAATGGCAGGCGCTGGCGCAGTCAGCGTGGCAGGCGCAGATCCGGACGCACTCAGATAAAATAACAGAGCATATCATTATCGGCGCAAATGGCGACACAACTCTGAGGGACATCACTCATCAGCGTGAGGTGTTCGGAAAATCCGAACAAGTAGCAGGTTCTGTCAATAAGTCTGTAACAGCCGCGCAGCAGTCAACAGCTACCGAACAGACTGCTGAACAGTCCCGCAAACAGGAGACTGTAACCAAGCCTCCCTCATTGCATATAAGTGACCTTATAATAGGTGTAGTGGTAGCTGTAGTAGTAATATGGTCATTTATCGGCATACATAAGGCATTAATCAGAGCTTAATTTTAGGTTTTAAGTAGTATTGTGATGTTCGTTTAGCGTCAGTCCGTGAGGATAGGCGCTTTTTTATTTTGACATACTCCAACGGCTAAAGCGCGTTGGATTCTTGTGTGCAAGCGTGGATTGCTGAATCAGATTCAGTCTGACATCCACTCCACAATTCGGAGATGCCTCTCCGAAGTATATTTTGAGCCGCGTTTAAATCACGGTCATTTTTCTTTCCGCACTCAGGACATATCCATTCACGGTCTGTCAATGATAGATTCTTATTCACATATCCGCACTCACAAGTCTTTGAGGAGGGGTAGAACCTATCAATCTTGTGGACAGTTACGCCGTATTTGGACGCTATATATTCAAGTTTATTGACAAACTCAGCGTGTGCGAGGTCGGACATCTTACGACCCCATAGGCGAGTCATACCACTGAGCGACAAATCCTCAATGAAGATATAGTCATAGCGTCGGCAAAGTTCATGCGCGAGTTTCCATTGAAAGTCATTACGTCTGTTGGTGATACTCTCAAACTCACGGCACAATTCCATACGTCTGCGCTCTCGGTTGTTAGAGCCTCTTTTGGTCTTGGAAAGATTAAGGGATTTCCTTTTAACATTTCCTAAATCGGATTTGAGATACTGAGGATTCCTTACGGCAGTACCGTCTGACATAACCATGTACGTTTTTAATCCAAAGTCTATTCCAACAGATGCACCATCATGTGTCTTTCCGTATGACTTTGAATTTGCGTCTGTGATTATAATCAGATAGAACTCTCCAAGCGGAGACCTCTTAAAAATTATTCTCCTTACCTTACCTTCGTATGGTCGTGAATAAGAAAATTTAAAACGTTTCTTTATTCTGTTAATTGTAATTACATTCCCGTTAAGGGTAAAACCACCCTGTTTGAAAACGAATGATGAAAAATATTTAGCTCTCCTAAATTTCGGAGGTCGCTTCGCAAGTCTTTTAAAAAATCTTTGGAAAGCAGTATCGAGTCTTTCAAGTATCTCCTGCACTGATTGGGAATGAAGTAGATTACGACTGATTCGTTTAGCAAAATGCTTTTGCATCACATTTTTAGATATATACTTCCCGAATAATCTGTAATATCTCTTCTGCAAAGCGAGTGCATGATTCCATACATACGAAGCCTCACGAAGTATTCTGTCAAGATGCTTCGTACGTTTAGAGGTATATAATTTATATTTGTATGAAATCATTATTTGTTATATTTTGTAATTAAAATATGCTTGGGATATTGTCAACAGCTTCCTGCTTTTTTGCATCTACTACCTTTGCATAAATTTGTGTGGTTTTGATGTCACGATGTCCCAGCAGCTTGCTTACGGTGTAAAGGTCTGTACCAAGCGTTAGCATCATCACCGCAAACGTGTGACGTGCGCAGTGGAATGTGATAGCTTTATCAATACTGGCACGAAGGCACCAGGCACGCAAAAAGAGACCTGTTTCTCTGGGCCATGGCAAACCTTCAAAAACCTTGGCACTATGCTGCCGGTTATCTTGCTGACCTAACAGTTCCGCTGCCTGTGATGTAATGTCGAGATATTCCTGTCCTCCGGTTTTCTTCTGGCGAAACACAAGACGTACACGACCATTGAGCACAGTTACCTCTCCCCATGTCAGTCTCTCGATGTCGGATCTGCGTAAACCTGTCAGGCACGAAAACAGAAAGGCCCTTTTTACAACTGTATTATCGCACTCTGCCTCTGCCAAAGCACGTACCTGCTCGATAGTGAGATACTCCCGTTTACTTTCCTCATATCGAAATCCCGGGATTCCCTCCGAAGGATCATTATTAATGATACCTTCTTTCATAGCTGTTTGAAGACATGTGCGCAATTTACAAAGGTATAGTGCCCTTGTGTTCTGTGTAAGAGGGCGGGACTTTGTGTAACTTCCCCGGTCGTATGCTGTAGCATCATGTTCAAGGTAGTCGCGAAATCCCTGTACCCACGTTCTGGTTATGTCCGCAAAAGTAAGAGTCTTTCGAGGCTCATATTCCCGTAAATGTTTAGCACATCCCAACCATGAGCAGTAATTCCCACGGCTTTCCTCTTTTTTTCGTTGTTGTGTAAGACTGTCAAAGTAATCAAAAAACGATACATTCGGTTTTGCTCCGGATGTAAATCCGTATAAGCCGGCCTGAATATCGAGTACCCGTTGTGACTTAATTGCCTCCGCAAGAGTGAGGGTCTGTTGGTTCTGACGTTTGTCCGCTTTTGTTTTTTCCGGTATGAGATAGAGCCTCAGAAATTCATAGGACCGGTGCCCGTTGACATAAATGGCAAGATAGAGCGAGACATTACCGTTTGCGAGATTCTTGCGGCGTAACCTTACAGGCTCTTTTTTCTTTGTCTGCATATCGTTATTTTTTAAGTCTTACATCATTTTGGTACCCATGAAAAACGAGTACCAAAACAGTACCGAAAAGATGCTAAGAAATACCACAAAATACCATAAAAATAGTTGTCTAATCTTAGATATATATTTTCTAAAAGACTGCAAATACTTCTGAAATATAAGTATTTATAGGATTTATAAGCTTTTATGGAAGACTGTGGAATATTTTAACTATGATTCTGAGTGCAAATTTAATCATATTTCCTGATTTGTCGGCTCTTTGGCTCTCTCC
>CAMWVA010000186.1 GCA_947177575.1 uncultured Porphyromonadaceae bacterium
GGCGGCCACTCAGCTGAGTGGCCGCCTGCGCGTGTTTTTACAAGAGTAGAATAATGAAGTGACAGGGATTTTTATTAATTTTGCAGTTTAAAACAATTAGCTGACGTCTTTTTCAGGACATTTATCATCAAGATGACAATAGAACATATCATAGCCCGGGGCGTAGCTGATGCCCTGAAGGCATTGTACGGTGTCGAAATCAATCCGGATACTGTACAGGTACAGGCAACCCGTAAAGAGTTTGAAGGCAATCTCACTGTAGTGGTGTTCCCTTATCTTAAAGCTTCGCATAAAGGTCCCGAACCCACTGCTATCGAAATAGGCGAATGGCTTGTGGAAAATGTTGATTCCGTGTCGGCTTTCAATGCAGTGAAGGGTTTTCTCAATATTACTGTCAATCCGGCTTTCTGGCTTGACCGTCTCCATTCGATAGCGGCTAATCCGAATTTCGGTTTCAGACCCGTTACTGAAGATTCACCGCTTGTGATGGTAGAATACTCTTCGCCTAATACCAATAAGCCTCTCCATTTGGGCCATGTCCGTAATAACCTGCTTGGTTATTCGCTGGCTTCGATATTGGAGGCTGACGGTATGCGCGTGGTCAAGACCAACATAGTCAATGACCGAGGTATACATATCTGTAAATCAATGCTTGCATGGCAGAAATGGGGTGACGGTATAACTCCTGAAAAAGCCGGTAAGAAGGGAGACCACCTGATTGGCGACTTTTATGTGCTCTTTGATAAGCATTATAAGGAACAGGTATTGGAGCTCATGGCGCAGGGCATGACTGAGGAACAAGCCAAGGCTGAGGCACCTCTTATTAAAGAAGCTCGTGAGCTGCTGCGTGCGTGGGAGGCCGGTGATCCTGAAGTACGTCGTCTCTGGGAGATGATGAATTCGTGGGTATACGCAGGTTTTGACGAGACTTACCGTCGTTTAGGTGTTAATTTTGATAAGATATATTATGAGTCTGATACCTATCTTGAGGGTAAAGACCTTGTACTGAAGGGACTTGAAGAAGGTAAGATGTATCGTAAGGAAGATGGCTCGGTATGGGCTGATCTTACAGGTGACGGTCTTGACCACAAACTGCTGCTTCGCGCCGATGGTACTTCGGTCTATATGACTCAGGATATAGGCACAGCCAAGCTGCGTTATCGTGATTATCCTGACATAAGTAAAATGATATATGTCGTAGGTAATGAACAGAATTATCATTTTCAGGTACTGTCTCTTCTTCTTGACCGCCTCGGTTTTGAGTGGGGCAAAGGCTTGACCCATTTTTCTTACGGTATGGTCGAACTGCCTGAAGGTAAGATGAAGAGTCGTGAAGGTACAGTGGTTGATGCTGATGACCTTATGGATACCATGATAGCTGATGCCGTTGAGACTTCAGCTGAACGTTATGCCGATATGGACGCTGCTGAGGCTGCTGAGATTGCCCGTAAGGTAGGTATGGGAGCACTGAAGTATTTTCTGCTCAAGGTTGACCCTCGCAAGAACATGCTTTTCAATCCCAAGGAATCGATAGATTTCAACGGTAATACAGGTCCCTTCCTACAGTACACTTACGCACGTATTCAGTCGGTGTTACGACGTGTTGAGAATTTCGATATAAACTGTCAGCCCGACGCCATACCCGGTGAGAAGGAATCGGTGCTCATTCAGAAAGTAGCAGATTTCCCTTCAGTAATCGACGAAGCTGCCCGCAATTATTCACCGGCTGTCATAGCCAATTACTGCTATGACCTTGCCAAAGAATATAACCAGTTTTACCACGACTATCCCATACTGAAAGAAGAGAACAAAGCTACCCGTGAAATGCGTCTGCTTCTTTCTGCTGTCGTAGCACGTACACTCAAATCTGCCGCCGGTCTGCTCGGCATAGAGATGCCTGAACGTATGTAAATGAGGTATCTTTGGTGGCTTAATTAGGTTTTTGGAGATATTGCAAGTATCCTGATATTGTGTGACGATACGAAACTGTATCGTCACACAATATCAGGATACTTAATTATAAATTACCAGTCGGAAATCTTTAGGGTACAAGCACTTTCTGTGCCGTGCCGTCGGAATATCTGATTATATTTACTCCTTTCTGCGGTGCGGTGAGCTGTCGACCGGAAATGTCATAACGGGCTACTTCAGTCACACTTGCGTCTGTAAGCACAGAAGAGATTTTAGTGCTCTGTCTATCGGAATAGAAATATTCCACTTCGTATGACTGTTCCGGAATCCAGTCAGTGACACCATTCCAGTACTGATTATTGGCATAGTAAATCGCATGTAGTGTTTTGTTCTCGTAATATACCTCACTCTTATTCGGATCGGGCCATATTACCATATTACTCATATTATAGTCAAAATCATATTCAATTTCCCAACCTGAGGTCTTTGCACCATCACTTATAAGATAATCATAGTTGATGTAACCTGTCATTATATCACGCGGACCCCACATAAATTCATCAACGGACTTAAGTTTCCAGCCATCTTCACTGTCAGCATCTCCGACCCAGTGCCAGCCTTCGGAGGGAGTTTCGTATTCAAGCATAGGGTTAAAATCGTCCGGATAGAAGAAGCGTTCTTTGGCATTATTGATACGTTGCCCGGCATTATAAATATAAAAATCACCACCGGTGTACCAGAAATATTCATCGTAGTAGCGGTTATCTTCTTGGGTAGGTACCCATTCTCCGGCAGACATGGTTTGGCTCTGCCAGAATGTCTCATAATTGCGGGCATTGTAACGGTAGACATTTCGTCTGTAGGGTACAGCGGTGCCGTCATTCTGTACATTTGCTGTAGTTACAACTTTTTCTGTATTGTTGTTACCAAGCGCTGTATAATCGGAGGTTTCATTCCATATTTCGATGAACTCACCGTCTCCGGTCTTATCTTCGACTACCTTATCAAATACCAGGCGGCCGTATTCATCATAATACAGAGTCTCGATAGAATTATACTTCATGTTGTTAAAACGGCCCCATGTTTCACAACCTGACCAATCCTGTTTTTCTCTGTTCCAGTAAGAGTGACTTACTTCTGTTTTCAGCCCGGAAGTGTTGTAGGTGTAGGCACGGCGATAGTATTCGATCCATTCACCTTCACGCCATTCGTACTGTGCCACACAGGCATCGCTGCCGTTTTCGGTATATTCGAAACTCTGTGCGCCCTCGGGCTGCCACACATCGCCTACCCAGTCTGAAGTCGCTGTATCCCATACGTAGGGGGCATAGTAAGTCATACGGTTAAGCAAATCATACCGGGCCACCTTTTTTATCTGCGGAAGCCACTGATTGTTTTCCTGCTCCCACATAAAGTAGGTCTCGAGGGTTGTGTTTCCGTTTGCATCAAATTCATATTCACCTTTCTGATATGGTATCCAATCGCCGTTTTCGCTACCGAAATAAGCTAACTGCATACTGTATCGGGGTGAAGCATCCGCGTAGATGTACTCATAACGTACATTCGAGGATGGATAAGATACAGAAGTTGATTCGGCTGCAATAAGGCGTCCGAACTCATCATAAGTGTAGAGATAATGTCCGGCATATATGAATTCACCGTTAGCATCCGGTGTATAATTACGTGCTTCGAGTGGCTTGCCATCCTCGGTATAGAAGAAATCCTGTTTGCTCAGCGGAGCACCGGTGAGTAAGTGGGAAACTACACCGTCCAGCTGTTGCGGCTGGTCATCCGGACTGTTTACAGCCTGCTTCAGTATATCAGCCGGATTGGCTTCTTCCCATTCAGGGAAAATAGATGTCAGGCGCGAGGTCTGTTTTTTTAATGCTACTGTAGGGTCCGCAGGTAGTGAGCGCTGTGAAAGTTCGTCTGACGACTGACGCACTTCTATATGTGTCGTAAAACCCTTATAGGGAGATTGTTCCGCTGCACTGATACCTCCTGTAATGAGAAGGGCGCTTGTTGTAATGAACAGCGTCTTTCGGGTAGATGGTTTTGCCATAATGGTTAGATTGATTATTGGGTTTATAGGTAAATTCAGTTACAACCTCTGTTGGCTGTTATCAGCCGAACGAATTGGTCTGGGGCAAAATTAGTATGTATTACTCTGATTCGAAATAAAAAAGTATTCTCAAATTTCCAAATTTGGAAATTTGAGAATACTGAATATCAATCAATAATAATTTTGAGAATTTTCTGGAATTATGATAAGCTTTATGTTCTATTCTTCTGGCTCGTTTTCTTTGAGAGCTGAGATATGCAGCAATGATTTTCGATAGGCTGCCGGTGACAAGCCTACGGTACTTTGGAAAATCTTATAAAAAGTCGCCATCGAATTAAAGCCTACTTCTGTGCATATTGTCTTTATGGGAATTTCAATTTTGTCTTTATCGGATAGAATTTCCACAGCTTCCTTTATACGGTAACTGTTGATAAATTGTGAGTAATTTTTCCCAGAAAACTGTTTTATAGCCTGTGTAAGATAAGTCGGATTTGTGTTCAGACGGCTGATAATTTCTTCACGGGTAAGTAATGGGTCACGATATATTTTGTCTTTCTCCATTAATTTTATCAAAGTGTTGAATAGTATTTTACTTCGGTTTGTTTCACCTGCGAGAAAATCTCTGTTGTCATTAAGGACATTTGTTAAATCCTTATCATCGGTGTTATGACTTTGACTCTTTTCAACCTCTTTTTTAGCTTCTATAAGTTCAAGATTTTGTTTTACTATCTGCTGATAAAGTTTCTGACGTCTTTTCATTAATATAGTAATCCACCATATTATACTTACTGCTATTATAAGTAATACAAATAAGGTCAGTACAATAATCTGTATATTATGTGCTCTGTTTTCAGCTTCTTTACGTTTCTGTTCCTCATATATTACTTCAAGTGTAAGATTTCGTTCGTTACTTAGGCGCGAAAGTTCTGTTTGTGACTTCAGGGTTAAGGTCTCCATAGCCTGGTTAAGATAAGTCAATCCTTCACGATACTGACCTAAATCTGCAAAGTTCTTTGCTATGAAGAGGTAGACTTTTTCAAGTTCTGTATGAGAAGAAT
>CAMWVA010000187.1 GCA_947177575.1 uncultured Porphyromonadaceae bacterium
ATAAAATAATATTATTTTTGAATTAGTAGGGTAAGCTTAAATGAAAGAGCCGTGACTCTCAATAACTGTTGACCGTGTAGGATTAGGAAGTCTGTTGTGAATTGTGTAACTTTGCAAAATAGGCGTAGAAACTTCTCCGCCTGCTACCTCTATTATATAACTGTTTTATAATATAAAAGGAAATAACGGATATGAAGAAATGGGTGTGGGTTTTGATGGCGGTTACGGTTATAAGTGTCGTGACTATATCAGGTATCTATATCTGTAATAACAGAAACAAATACAAAGCTACGAATATTTCGGGCAATGAATTGTTATTGAATATGATTCGTCAGGGAGACCCGAGATGGCATAAAGCTGGTAAATACTGGGTTAGGGAACAGTACACAGAGAATCTATATTTTACTGGCAACGAAGTAAAAGGTGTTGTGCTTCATCATACAGCAGCTGGCGGTAGTGCGGAAGATGTGGCTAACACTATGTGTCGTCCGGGCCACAAAGTAAGTTGTCATGTAGTTATTGACAAAGACGGCACAAGATATGTTTTAGCCGAACCGACAGATATTACATGGCACGCCGGATATTCGAAATTAGGCAACCGTTTTAAGGCCAATGAATTTACTATCGGAATCGAGTTTCATGGCAATACTTTGGAGGCTCCTTTGACCGACGCCCAAATAGAGAGTGCCATAGAATATCTTAAACCTATAATCAAGCAATACAAAATCCCGGCTGAAAATATCGTTACTCATCAGATGATTAGAGACGCTTATCGACAGGCCGTACCTTCCAATAAAAAGGCATGGCCAAAAGTAGATATTACACCGGAAGAATACGAAAGAGTCTTAAAGGCATTAAAAGAAGCTGGGGTAATATAAGAATCGTTATAAGGTTAACAGTTAACTTTATAACGATTCTTTATCATTTTGTATTTACTCTGTAGTTACTTTACTCAGAGAACTGTTTCAGACGTGCGTACTGTTTGTATATGTCCGGAAATTTATATTTGTCAGTATTTCTGTACTTCGGACCGTTCTGAATTTCGCTGATAACATCATTGCAGTCTCCTGCTATAGAGCGGTCAACGTTATCAGTAGCAAACAGTGCTTTGATTTCCGGAATTAGCTCTTTGGCTTCGATGTCTATAAGATTACTCATGACAAAACCGGCGAATGCACCGTCGCAGGCTTCCTGTTTGGGCAGACGGGTTACCATAGAGGTAAGCAGACGTCTGAAAACTTCGATAATTTCCGCACGACGTTCCGGATGATTGATAATAATCATGGCCAGGGCCTCGGGTGCTTGTTCACGAATATAAGATTCGAGTCCCGACTGATTCAGGTAGGCTTCGATAGCTGCTACATTATTCAGTGCGCAGGCGTAAAGAGCGGGGTGTATCACCTCCGGAGCAAGGTCGCCGAGATGATAATCTGCAAATTTATCGTTTTGACGCATGATTTCGAGTACGGCGTCAAGACCTTTCTCGCTTCTCAGCTGTGTCAGCAATAACAGCGCATGCATTATAGCGCCATTTTCGGGTTCACCAATTGTATCGTCATTTATATCCTTGTATGTCTCACCGATGGCATACATTACGATATTGCTTATGTCTTCAGCAGCTTCATCGGCTGGTAAAGCTAAAATACGTTCGATTACTTCGCGTGGCAGCTCGTAATAATTGTCTGGTGAAAGAAGTTCATCAGCTATAAACTGATTCTTAACCGAAACTGTCTGCGGATATTCAGGGTATTCGTAAGCGTAACGTTCTTCCGGATGACGGTCGGATTCATCCATCATTGCTTTCCAATTTTCAAGTCCTTTTTCAAGGTCCTCAGGAGAGAATTCCGAATCATCGTAATAGTCGTCACCATCCTCTTCGGTATTCATGATATATTCGAAATCATCACCAAGAGTTTTTTTCAGAGTGTTAAGATAATGCATTTCTCTTCGGTCACTACCGATAACGAGGAAATGTTTACCGTTCTTACCGAAATCGTATTCAATAAGAGGTATATCTTCCGTATCTTCTTCAAGAATATATTGGGTGACAGCAAAGTTTTTCATGGGCCGGATGCCGCCTTCCTCAGCAAACTCTATAGCACCATAGATTATATTATGCGCTTCGTTATAGCTTATCTCTTCAAGACCGGGACCGGATTTGTAATGGTTTATCAGCTCCTTGAGTTCATCTTCCGAGAAGTCTGTATAATAAATAGTATCCTTAATACCGATGCAGAACGTATCAACTAAAAAGATACCGACTACATAGTTGCCGTTTGCACGTATTCTCGTTATGATGACCTGTGCTATACCGGTCTGTTCCCAGTCAGGCGTAATATAACATTTACCGATTGGCAGTTTCCGTACCCTCTCGCGTATGAAGCGCTCGGGCGACATCTTAGGTTGCTGCTTGTTTTTATTCTTTGACTTTTTCTTTGCCATGTTATTTTGATATGTAGCTTATAGTTATATAACAAGTTATTAGGCGTATTTTATCAGTCTGATAATATATAAATCTGAAGTTATTCCGAATTTTTCAGTAAGTAAATTATTGATGTATAAGCCAAAGTATAAATTTGCCAAAGTATGAAGTTAATGTAAAATGTAGTCAGTAGGTATCGTTGTGTAATAAGATATGATACTTCCTTTTGCCTTTTCTTAGATTATTATCTTCAATAATGAAGTCGATGAAAACTTATGAGTTATCTAACTTTGATTTTATCAATTCCTAAAAATTTAATAATTTTGCTACTGTAGCTACTGTTATGGCAGCTACTAAAATATCATTTAAAATCATGAAGTCGGATAAAAAGACTATACGTGTGGTTGGTGCAGCCATTATAGATAGCGGACGAATATTAGTTGCTCAAAGACCATATTCTGACAAAGCGTATAAATCCTTGAAATGGGAATTCCCAGGCGGTAAAATCGAACCAGACGAAACCGAAAATGAAGCAATCATACGTGAAATCCGTGAGGAACTCGGCTGTGATATTGAAGTCGATACCTTGTTACCTGAAATCGAACACGAATATCCTGACTTTATCCTCCGAATGACCGTCTGTCTCTGTCATCTGCTACCCTTATCTAAGCCCAAATGTCTTGAACATAATTCCATCCGCTGGCTCTCTCCCCCTGAATTACCCGCCTTAGACTGGGCGGCTGCCGATGCTCGCTGTCTGCCGCTTGTATTATCTTACCTTTAATTATTCAAGAAAATATTATGGAACTTGTACCCGGAGTATATGAAACATTAGTTAGTACTGCTATTGAACGTAGGCTTAAGGAATTGCATAGAGATAAATACTTTGTAAAAAAAGTTGATATTGATAGTGCTGAGTCTTGTAAAATGTTATCTGATTATCTTGCGGAAGTGGTATGTGAGGTGCTAAAGAATTATTTTCGCGAACAAACTTCTTCAAAATCAATATCTGCTCAGGTTGAAGTAGTTAATCGAATTTTGCAATTTATTGAAGCCGAGTGGAAATATAAAGAAGTTGTTACGACTGATTATCAATTAAGTGAAGAAAGTAAATTTCAATTTCTTCGTGGAATTTATAGTAAAGTCGGCTATACAGACTCTCAAGTAGAAGAACGAGCAAAAAATCATCCTATTTCTGGTTATCGTGTGAGTAGTCTGTTTACAGGCGGCAATGACATATCTATTGATAGCGAGATTAAACGGGATATTCAAACAGCAGATCAGATTGACTTTGTTGTATCGTTCATAAAATTTGAGGGACTTCGTTTGATATATCAATATCTAAAGGACTTTCTTAGTCGTCCTGGAACTCGATTAAGAATATTGACAACTACCTATATGGGTGCTACCGATCCAAAAGCTATTAGAAAACTATATGAGCTCAAGGAAATCGGGGATGTAGAAATTCGTGCTTCATTTAATAACAAAGAGGAACGTCTACACGCTAAAGCATATATTTTTAATCGTAATAACGGATTTGATACCGCTTATATAGGTTCGAGTAATCTTTCCTACTCAGCATTAACGAAAGGACTTGAGTGGAATATGCGTATTACCTCTATCGAGAACGCTCATATTATTAATAAAACTAAAGCCACTTTTGATAGTTATTGGAATAGCGATGATTTTGAGCCGATAAATTCTGAAGACAAATTACAACTATTTGAAAAAGCGATTAAAGAGCGGACTATAATAAAGTACATAAATAGAAGTTCAGAGACTGAATATGTTGTACGTTTTGAGCGAAAGACTCATCAAATTAAGGTACTCGAAAAATTACAGTTCGAACGTAATCATGTTAAGTCTTATAAAAATCTTATTATAGCAGCCACTGGTACGGGAAAGACTGCTATATCTGCTTTTGACTTTAAGGACTTCAATAAGAGTCTTCAACGTGAAGAGGGACGTAAAGCAAGATTGCTTTTTATCGCTCATAGGGAGAAAATTTTGAAACAAGCACGATCTACATTTCGCTCTGTAATGGTTGACGCTAACTTTGGTGAAATCTGGACAGGTCGAATAGTACCGAATAATTATAGCAGTATAAATCAATTATTTATAACAATTCAAACTCTAAATAACAATTGGGATATTTTTGAACGTTTAGGTAAAGAGTATTATGACTATATTGTAATAGATGAAGTTCATCACAGTCAAGCAGGTTCTTACCGTGAAGTGTTCCTTAAATTTCAACCAAAAATTTTTATTGGTCTTACCGCTACACCGGAAAGAATGGATGGTAAAGAAATTAAACCTGATTTCAACAATCGGTTTGCTGCTGAGATTAGACTTCAGGAAGCTTTAGATCAACGTTTGTTATCTCCGTTTGATTATTTCTGTATTACGGACGATAGTGTGGATTTGTCAATGGTGCCTTGTAAGGGAGACACTTATGATAAAGATGCTTTACTATCGTTATATAAAGCTCAGAATGTCCAAAGATTTAGTCTTATACAAAGTGCTCTTGAGAATTATGTAACAAATACTCACGAGTGTAAAGCAGTCTGCTTTTGTGTAGGAATCGAACATGCTGA
>CAMWVA010000188.1 GCA_947177575.1 uncultured Porphyromonadaceae bacterium
GTGTCCTTGAGGCAGTCGAGGTAGCGGTGTATGGTTTCTTCGATGCCTAAATAAAGCGCATCACAGACGAGCGCGTGGCCGATGCTCACCTCGTCGAGATGAGGAAGGGAGCGATGGAAATAGGCGAGATTCTCGAGGCTGAGGTCGTGACCGGCATTGAGCCCGAGGCCGATTTCGAGTGCTGTACGTGAAGCTTCGACGAATGGTCGTACCGCCTTTTCACGGTCGGCGGCATAATTGTCGGCGTAGGGCTTGGTGTAGAGCTCCACACGGTCAGCACCGACTTCTTTAGCTGCGCGCACCTGTTCGGGCTCGGCTGCCACAAATATCGAGCTTCTGATACCGGCTTCACGGAGACGGCGGGTTATGTCTCGTAGGAAGTCAGCGTTGGCTATTACATCCCAGCCTGCTGATGAAGTCAGGGCACCGGGTGCATCAGGCACGAGAGTGACCTGGGCCGGCTTTACAGAAGTGACCAACTGCATGAAGTCCTCGGTAGGATAACCCTCGATATTAAACTCCGTATGCAGCACCGGTCTGAGGTCCGTGACATCGCGGCGGCGTATGTGTCGCTCGTCAGGACGCGGATGTACTGTGATTCCTTGGGCGCCGAAACGCTCGCAGTCGAGGGCAAAGGCCACTACATCGGGATTGTTTTCACCCCGGGCATTACGCAGGGTGGCTATCTTGTTGATGTTAACGCTTAAACGTGTCATAATTTGTATAATGGCCTCCTGCGGCCTGTCCGGATTACGATAAAAACATCATGATAGTGTTTTTTCGGCACAAAATTTGTAACTTTGAACTCGCAAGGCTCTGCGGCCGTTCACATAACAGAGAGTTACCTCGTTTCTGTGTACATAGCGCAGGGCTTCGCAATCGTCAGTCCGGACAGTCGGGGGACGGCAGATGATAATTTTTTGAAATCAAGCGCAAAAATAGATAAAATAATTGAAGGTCACAAAGAGCGGCTGCAAAGAATTATCACTCTGTTTCTCTCCGTTAGTCTGAACCGGACTGCGAACAGTATAAAAATTAATTTATTGAAAGAAATTTGTCTATGACTGCAAGAGATGTAATATCGCCTGTGCGTCAGGCGCCACAGGCCGGTATGCTGCCTTCTGTTGAGGCGGATATGCCGTTGGTCGATGTGTTGCATCGCTTGCTCGATGCACCCGGCCGCGAATTGGCTGTCACCAGCCGGGGTGAGGTGATGGGGGTGGCTGACCAGACTACTGTGCTCGAAGGTTTGGGGCGTATGTTGGCACCGCGTGATGACAGCAGTGTGCTGACTGTCGAGTGTCCGGCTTCCGATTACAGTGCTTCGCGTCTGGCCCATGCTGTTGAGGATGCCGATGCGCATTTAGTGGATATGTGGAGTGTGCCCGCTCCTGACGGACGTGTGGCTGTGACATTACGTGTGTCACATCTTGACCCGGGTTCTGTGGCACACAATTTGGAGCGTTACGGTTATGAGGTCACTTCGGCCTACGGTGATACCGAACTTGACGCCGAGGTAGCGGCCGAACGCCTCTTGGCTTTACAGATGATGCTGAATATCTGAGCTCTTATTCTCAAAAGTTGCTGACTGTGGAAACCACTTGCCTGAATCCTGTGTCTTCCGTATTGGTCTTCGGTAACAGCCGACAGGAAGGACATCTCGATGATATAGCCGATTTGTTCCGGATTCTCTTAGCCGACGGTTTTTCGGTTATGGCCGAACGCCGTTTTGCCGGTTATCTCCGCTCTAACGGTGTGTTTTTACCTGACAGAGTACAAGAGGTGCCGGAAGTTGTTGCCGGTACCGAAGCTGTTATCTCTTTAGGCGGTGACGGTACTTTTCTGCGTGTCGCCCGTATGGTAGGCGACCGTGGCATTCCGATATTGGGCATAAATACCGGGCATTTAGGTTTCCTTGCTTCTTACACCCTTAACGAACGCTGTGAGCTATCACATTCGCTGCGTATAGGCAATGCCTGTGTCGAGCCGCGCACAGTGCTGCGTATGGAATCGGCCGCTTTGCCCGATGCCGAATGGCCTTTTGCCCTTAATGAAGTGGCTGTGCTCAAAGATGCTACCGCTTCTATGATAACCGTACACGCCGAGGTTGACGGTCATTTCCTTGCCGACTATCTTGCCGATGGACTTGTGGTCGCTACTGCTACCGGTTCGACTGCCTACAATCTGTCGGCCGGCGGCCCGCTCTTAGCACCTACTCTTACTAATATGGTGCTTTCGCCGTTAGCACCTCACTCGCTGACGCTGCGTCCGCTTGTACTTTCCGGCTCCTCACGGCTGAGACTATGGGCTGACTCGCGTTCTTCCTATTGCCGTGTGGCTATTGACGGACACTCATTTCAGGTTAAATCGGGCACCTCCCTTACTGTGGAGCGTGCCCCTTTCTGCATATATGTCATTCGCCGCACCGGTGACGACTTCGCTTCTATACTTCGCAATAAACTCCTTTGGGGTGTGCGATAATTAAATATTTATGCTTGGATAGGATACAATAGCTTATGAAGGGTTTACGGTTTAATATATATGTAGTATTGTTATGGTTACTTGCAGCGTTTGTATGTGGCTGTGACCAACACCGTGCAATAAGAGAAAAACTTGAGCGAGCCGAAAGCCTGATGGATAGCCGGCCTGATTCCGCTCTTGTTGTGTTGGACTCTCTGACTTTGTCTTATCCTACTCTGGACAGCGATAGAGACAGAGCCTTATACGGTATGCTTTATACGCAGGCTCTTGATAAAAATCATCTTGACCCGAAAAATGATTCCCTTATCTCTTTTGCTGTGGATTACTACGACCGTAAGAAAGATATTCCGCGACAGATAATTTCAACCTACTATCGCGGACGGGTACTCTATCACAAAGAACAGTTTCCTCAGGCTCTTGTGTGTTTCTACAAAGCAAAAGGACTTGCCGAAAATGACAGCTCTTTTTTCTGGGCCGGTATGGCCTGCCGCGGAATAGCGGATATTCATTATAATACTTATAATCCTACCGAACAATTAATATACGCTAATAAAGAATATGAATATCTTAAGAAGAGCGGTAAGCAGCCTTATCTGAATTATGCTCTGCATGATTTGGGCCGGGCTTTAAGTATTAATGGCAAAACTGACGAAGTTCTGACAGTGTCCTCACAACTGCTTGATTCGGCAAAAGTAGCCGATGATCTCTATTTGAACTATGACGCCTTACATCTCAAGGCCGGTATTCTGTTGTATGATGACAGATATGACGAAGCATATCCTATACTCTCTGAGATATGTGAAAGCGGCTATGCCGATACAACTGATTCACTTGACTTGTGTCTTACTCTTGTTCATAAGGGAGCCGAGAATACTGCACTGAAACTAATAAATTATATATCGCCTTCGGATAGTCTTATGAAAAGTATGATCAGGTATGAAGCCTATAAGAAAATGGGTCTTTATCCCTTAGCTCTTACAGAACTTGAGGAAAGTAACTATGTGACCAACGATATACTTAGATCTGCTATGAAGCAGGATCTGACAACGGCGCTTGCTGAATATTTTGAATTTGATAAAAAACTTAATAATGCGAAGTTAAAAGCTTCACGTATAAAAATCTGGTTGATTGTCACTGTTTCATTATTGATTTTAAGTATATGGTTTTATATTACGAATTCTATTCGCCGCCGTCAGAAACAGGAGATAGCTACTAAAGTTCTGTTTGCCGAACAGCTTCAGGAAGCACTTGAACAAAGCAGAAACGAAAATTCAGCTTCCTTCCAGATTATAAAGACACTGTTAGCTTCAAAATATGAACTTTTTGAAGAACTCAGCGAAATACTCATACGCTATAATGATACTAAAATTGCAAGACGTAAAATTGCCGATAGAGTAACAGAACTCATAGACTCACTTTCCATAAAAGGTGATAAAATAAAAGAACTGGAGAAACAGGTTAACGAACTTTATAATAATCTTTATTCCGATTTCAAAAATGATTTGCCGGGACTGAAAGAAGCTGATTATTTACTCTATCTTTTTTCAGTTCTCAGTCTTTCCAGTACCTCAATTTCTCTACTTCTTAAAGAAGACAAAGTCGACGCAGTCTACAACAGGAAGAGACGTCTGAAAGATAAAATCAAACAACTCGAAGCACCTAAGCGCGACCGATATATGAGTTATTTGAGTTAAGTATTTGATAATTAGAATTTTATTATTATTTGTTTTTTAATATTTGGTATATATCACATAATCAATAACTTACAAATAAAACTAAATTTTATATTTGTTATCATATATAAATTACTGATTAATAATAAAATACAATTTTAAAAAACCAAACTTTATCGCTTGTAAAATTAGGTCTAAGCCATTTCTGCATTGTAACTTTGCGCTCAAATCAATACTTTCAATTATGTTAAGATTTAAAACTTTTATTGTAATGTTAATGTATGCCATGCCTATGTTAACAGTTTTGGCAGATTCAGAAGGAGGACAGAATAATTCATTCTGAGTCTAGTAAAACAATATTATATCAAAAGAAAAATATGTCTCATCGTCCTAATGCCCCATAACGTATATATATCGAGTGTGAATATAGGAACGGTAGTATGGAATTTATTTTTCCTGACGGAATTTATTCCGTATCTGTACACATCTATAATGATCTTGATAACTGGTGGGGCATAGCAACAACAGAAGAATCATATATAGAAATTCTATCTTTTAACGGTGAGTATATTATTGAGTGTACCTCTGATGATGGAAGAATATTCTCCGGTGAAATATTTTTCTAAGGATAAAAACATTAATGGTGTTGTTTCAAAAGTGTGTCTAATTGCTTCTAAGCAAAGCCAGTTTTCTCGTCTGGCTATATCGAAAAATCTAATAATTCTGCTTTGAGATATAGAAATTCTTAATTAATTTTGTATCAATACGTCTAAGCAAGCTTCTACTTAGATA
>CAMWVA010000189.1 GCA_947177575.1 uncultured Porphyromonadaceae bacterium
GATTTATAAGATTTATAAGATTTATAAGATTTATAAGATTTATAAGATTTATCTTCTATCTCACAAGCTATCGCGAAGCTAGTTTCCGCTCGGAGCTCTGCTCCGTAAGGTGATAAAGCACAACACCGGGTGCTTCCTAAAAAGGAAGCACCCGGTGTTGTGTCTATGTGAAGAAGAATCTTATGCGTTCTTTACTTTATCGCATATAGCCTTGAAAGCCTCGGGGTTGTTCATAGCGAGGTCAGCGAGCACCTTACGGTTGATCTCGATACCGGCCTTATGAATCAGACCCATGAGTTTGGAGTAAGACAGATCCTCCAGACGTGCGGCAGCGTTGATACGCTGAATCCACAGAGAGCGGAAGTTGCGTTTTTTCTGCTTGCGGTCGCGGTAGGCGTAGGTCAGACCTTTCTCCCAAGTATTCTTGGCGACGGTCCATACATTACGGCGGCTGCCGTAGTAACCGCGAGTGAGTTTAAGGATTTTCTTACGTTTTGCTCTTGAGGCAACGTGGTTGACTGATCTTGGCATTGTTGTTTAGATATTTTGGATGTGAGCGGCATTCATGCTGTTGTCGTATGCTCTTGCAGAGCTGCACACCCGGTTAATAAAAACTTGTCTTGTTCGAGGGGAAAGCCCTTGTCGTTGAGAGTGAGCCGATATAAGGCTTATCGCAGATTGAGAAGCTCCTTTACCTGACGCTTGTTAGTTGAGTCTACGAGAGCTGTATGGTCAAGATTTCTCTTGCGCTTTGTGCTCTTCTTGGTAAGGATGTGGCTGTGATAAGCGTGCTTTCTCTTGATCTTGCCTGTACCGGTAAGAGCGAAACGCTTCTTAGCGGCGGCATTGGTCTTTACCTTTGGCATGGTGTTTTGAAAAATTTAGTTGTTTTTACATCACCTCGGCACATAGTGCCTACGGTCTCCATTTGATATTATATGCGTTGCGATAGCGCTTTATGTCAGTCTTCGGCAGCGGGGGCGTTCTTAGGCTGATTCTTAGCAGAGTCAGCTTTTGAAGCCTCACGGTTGTTATCGGCAGCTTTAGCAGCCTCGGCTTTCTTCTGAGATTGTGTCTTAAGAGGAGTAAGCATGATAGTCATGCGTTTACCTTCAAGCACGGGCATCATCTCAACTTTACCGAGATCTTCGAGGTCATTGGCGAAACGCAGCAATAACACCTCACCCTGCTCCTTGAAAAGAATGCTACGTCCGCGAAAGAAAACGTAAGCCTTCACCTTGGAACCCTCTTTAAGGAACCCCTGAGCATGCTTAAGCTTGAAGTTATAGTCGTGGTCGTCGGTCTGCGGACCGAAACGAATCTCCTTCACCACCACCTTGGCAGCCTTCTGCTTCTGCTCCTTCTGACGTTTCTTCTGCTGATAGAGAAACTTCTGATAATCCAGAATTCTGCACACAGGGGGCTCTGCGTTGGGCGATATTTCAATGAGGTCAAGCTCCATCTGCTCAGCCAGACGGCGAGCTTTCTCAATAGGATAGATACCCTGCTCTACGTTGTCGCCTACCAGACGCACTTCTTTAGCCCTGATGTGCTCATTAGTCACATACGGATCCTTGCTGCTACGTTCGTTGCCGCGTCGGGGACGCTGCTGCTGTTGCGGTGCGGGCTTGGGACGCGGGGCAGCAGGAGCAGGCTTACGGGGTCCTGAAAAATTAGGTTTTTTCTCCATTCAGTCTTAGCTGTTGCGCTAATTTGTTTCTTTTAGTTTGTTTCAGTTCTGTTTAGTCATTGAATCCACTTCGGCATTCAATTCAGCTGCAAAGTTAGCGATTTTCATCGTACCTTTATCACCTTCGCCCTGTTTTCTTACAGAAACTTCGCCATTTTCCGCTTCTTTTTCACCTACAATGAGCAAATAGGGTATTTTTTTGAGCTCATTGTCACGTATCTTCTTACCGATTTTCTCATTGCGGTCATCAACGATAGCGCGCACACCTTCCTTTTCGAGTTCCTTGGCTACTGTGTAGGCATAATCGTTGAATTTCTCGCTAATCGGCAATACGACACACTGTTCAGGTATAAGCCACAGAGGCAACTTACCGGCCGTATGCTCAAGCAGCACAGCCACAAAGCGCTCCATCGAACCGAAGGGCGCACGGTGTATCATAACCGGACGATGTTTCTGATTGTCGCTACCGGTATATTCGAGACCGAAACGCTCAGGCAGGTTATAGTCTACCTGTATTGTACCTAACTGCCAGCGACGGCCGATAGCATCCTTAACCATAAAGTCAAGTTTCGGACCGTAGAAAGCAGCTTCGCCTTCTACCTGACGTGCCTTCAGACCTTTTTCGGCACAGGCTTCGATAATAGCTTTTTCAGCAAGATGCCAGTTCTCGTCGCTACCGATATATTTCTCTTTATTATTGGGATCACGCAACGAAATCTGGGCCTCAAAGTTATCAAACTTCAACGCACGGAATATGTAAAGAATGATATCCATCACCTTGAGGAACTCATCTTTTATCTGCTCAGGAGCACAGTAGATGTGGGCATCGTCCTGAGTAAATCCGCGTACACGTGTCAGACCGTGAAGCTCACCGCTCTGCTCGTAACGGTAGACAGTACCGAACTCAGCCAGACGCATCGGCAGATCGCGATAGCTACGCGGATAAGCCTTATATATCTCACAGTGGTGAGGACAGTTCATCGGTTTGAGCAGATATTCCTCACCCTCTTCGGGAGTGTGAATAGGCTGGAATGAATCCTTGCCGTATTTAGCCCAGTGTCCTGAAGTCACATAGAGAGCTTTATTACCGATATGCGGAGTTATCACCTGCAGATAACCATACTGCTTCTGTATCTTGCGAAGGAATTGTTCCAGACGGTCACGAAGTGCGGCACCCTTAGGAAGCCACAACGGAAGGCCCTGACCTACTGTCGAAGAGAAAGCAAATAGCTCCATCTCCTTACCGAGTTTGCGGTGGTCGCGCTTCTTAGCTTCTTCGAGCAGTGTCAGATACTCATCGAGCATCTTCTTCTTAGGGAAGGATATACCATACACACGCAGCAGCTGAGGACGCTTCTCATCGCCACGCCAATAAGCACCGGCCAGCGAAAGAATCTTAACAGCCTTGACAGGGGCCATATTAGCAATGTGAGGACCACGACACAAGTCGGTAAAACCACCCTGTGTATAAGTGGTGATATGACCGTCCTCAAGTTCGCTGATAAGTTCGCATTTGTACTCCTCGCCACGGTCGCCAAACATCTTCAGAGCGTCAGCCTTACTGATGTCAGAGCGGACTATAGGCTGCTTGCGGGCTACGATTTCGGCCATCTTCTTCTCGATTTTACCAAAATCATCGGCAGTAATCTTGTGCTCGCCCGGATCTATATCGTAATAGAAACCATTCTCGATGGCAGGGCCGATGCCGAACTTCACACCGGGGTAAAGCTCCTGCAGTGCCTCGGCCAGAAGGTGGGCCGACGAGTGCCAGAAGGCATGTTTGCCTTCGGGATCGTCCCACTTAAAGAGCTCGATGGTGGCGTCTTCGGTTATCGGACGGGTTGTATCCCATTCCTGACCGTTGACCTTGGCGGCCAGCACATCGGCTGCGAAGCGCGGGCTGATGCTCTCGGCGACCTGGGCCGGAGTCACGCCTGCCTCGTACTCCCTGACACTGCCGTCGGGAAATGTTATCTTGATCATGTCGTTGTTGATATATTAAATTTTAGCGTGCAAATTTAGCAATTTTTTCGCCCTCTCGCAATAGGGTGTTAAGTTATTTTGACGTTTTTTTGTACTTTTGTGCCACTTTCTCTCTCATCAGGGCCCTCGGCATAGGCTGACTTCTCCGGGCCTCAGAATCTAAAACCTAACAACACACCCAAATGAAGACCCTACTACCCCTTGCTCTTGTAGCACTGACGGCAATTCCGGGCCATGCAGCTACCGACATCAAAGCCGATTCAACTTCTTTTTCATATATTCCGCATCTGTCGCTGACTCTGCGCCCTCGTGCCGAGTGGTCGACAGCTACCGGCGACGTGCGTTTCAAGATACGTAACAGTGACCTCGCTCTATCGGGCAACATTCTCCCCTCAGTTGCTTATTACCTGCGTGCCGACTACTGTGCTGCCGGTAAATTTCAAGTGCACGATGCCTGGGTACGTGTCGGTTTCGGCTCTGGATTTGCAGTACAGGGCGGTCAGTTCCGTATTCCGTTCGGTGTCGAGAGTTTCCGTGCCCCTTGGAATTACTATTTCATCAATCGTTCCTTCATGGGTAAACAGATGTGTAATCAGCGCAGTGTCGGTGTCAAGGGTATGTGGACCGCTACAAAGCTACCTCTGACAGCTGAATTCGGAGTGTTTAATCCCACCTCATACGCCGATCACTCGATATGGGTACGCACCGTAGCTTTTGGAGGCAAGGCTTCATACCGTATGGGCAACACCACGCTTACTGCCGGAGGTCTGTCTATAAGACCGGAAGATGTGCGTATAAACTTCGCTGACATCTGTGCTCAGTGGCAGTATGGACGCTGGACTGTCGTAGGTGAATACATGTACGAGCATTACACCAACAACGCCCATCGTCCTGCACACTCATACGTGGCCTTCGCCGACTACAAGATGCCGCTACGCACACGCCTTTTCAACCGCATGTCATTTCAGGGACGCTTCGACGGACTGACGGCACACAGCAACGGCACTCCCGACGAACACGGCCATCTCTCTACTGACAATGCTGCCCGTAACCGCCTCACTCTCGGCGCTACCCTCAGCTACATCCACGCCTCAGGCCGCTTCCTTGAGTTACGTGCCAACTACGAGCAGTTCTTCTACCATCACGACTACCACCCCTCTCCCTCTGACGACAACATGGCCTCCGTCGAGCTGGTGCTGCACTTCTGAGCCGTCAGGAGGCACATCT
>CAMWVA010000190.1 GCA_947177575.1 uncultured Porphyromonadaceae bacterium
ATATGGTTTTACGCCATTTTTAAGTTATCATATAATACTACGGGGCGCAATCATCAGATGATTGCGCCCCGTAGTATTATATGATAACTTAATTATTACTTCACAAGCACCTTACGGGCAGCACTGCCATCGGCGGGAACTACGACATAGAGTCCCTTAGGCAATGAAGATGTACCTTCAGCCTTGACAGCAACACGTACACCATCGAGAGTGTATACATCGCACAGACCGTTAAAGGCATTGATAGTCTCTACACTTACCGGGTCTCCGATAACAAATGAATGTTTTGTGCTGTATGCACGGCCTCCGACACTGAAACCGGTAGCAGGAGTAGTGAAAGTCCATATACCCTTCTCCTCAAGCGGCAGCGGAAGTGAGAAAACTACTTCGTTAGGACGCTCTTCAGACACTTTGCCTGTGAGAGTGTAGATTGCCACACCGTTGGTGAGTGTAGCATAATCGCTATTCTGACATACTACCTCCATATCAGGTGCAAAAGTCAGAGTAATATCCTGAAGTGCTGTAAGACCCTCATTTTCAGGTGTTACAGTACAGGGCAAACTGGTATTAGGCAATACGGTGTACTCAAACCAGTAGCTACCGTTACGGCCTTCGCTGGTATGATACATATCATTGGGTATGTAGAGTACATAACGTCCGGCTGCCGGGCTGATAATCTGAGTTTCGTCAGGAACAGCTACCAAGGCAAGATAAGTTGATGATTTCTTAATAGCAGTAAAACTACCGGCCGGAGTTGCTGAGGTATCAAAACTGCCGTCCTCATTCATCGGATACAGGCGTGCCTTAGCACGGAGGGCACTTGTTATAGGAGTAGTCTCAGATACTTCAAGCAGGAAAGTAGCGTTAAACTCTTCACCATCTACTTCATATTTAGTAGGAGCAAACTCTTCATATTCGCCCGGAGCAGGAAGTATCGTGATGCCCTCCTTTGAATTAGGTATCACACGATAAGTCACCTGATCAGCAGGAGAATTCCATGATGCTCCGTTACTGCCTGTAGCTCTTATCAGACTTGCAGGCAGATTAAGCACGTATGTACCCGGAGTAGTAATTGGCTCACTAAGAGTAAGCACAGCTTCATTTCCTTCAATAACTGTCGTTATGGTCATATCGCTGCCCAATGTTTCATCTTCAAACAGACTCTCTATATTAGGAGTACCGGAGATTCTGTATGATTCAACAGGTTCGGAACCTATCATCTCAGGCAGAGTAATTCTGAACTGGGAAAGTGAAGTATAACTTCCGTTACGAGCCGGAGAGATAGTAATACTGCTTTGGCTGATAGTCCAGTTAAACTCCATAGCTCCGGTAGCCTGACCGGTACTCATATCCGTAAAGAAGCCTTCCGGTACAGTCACAGTATATTGACCACCGGTATTGGCAGAACCGTTCATAAAGAATGTCACATGCACATCACCTGTCTCCGTACGGTCAAAACCCGAGAAGGTATACAAATATTGTATATTCGAAGCGGGAATCTGGCGTATAGCTTCGCCGTCACGACTAAGTGTGATGTAACCCGGAGCAAGACGGTTGATACTGAAATCACCCATAATCTCAATCGAACTCAGACCGGCCGGACAATCCTCAAGATTTATCTGACCTTCCGTAGGAGCAACCCCATAAGCCCACGCGCCAAGAGCTGGCGACACGGCTGCCGCAGTTACAGCCGCCAAACGTAAAAAACTGTTCATCATTTGTTTAGATTTATAATGGTACTAACTGAAAACGCTGTGTCGCCCTGTCAGTCTTCAACAGACTTCCAGACCACACAGCGCGATATGCAAAATTAATAAAATAATCTCTAACTTCCTAACTCAAAAACACCTCCGGCCCTTACAAAATGCCTCAGCCTCCTCGCGGCCCCAGCCTTTCCGACGTCAGCCTTTTGTCTCGGCTTCGTTTCGGCTTCTCCGGAAGTCACTTTTTGCGCTTCGGATCGCAAGTCAGGCCTACACCAAGCTTATTGAAAATCTTATGGTCTACCTCGCCGAGCATCACAGTCGAGTGCATTTCGCAGCCACGCAGCAACGGCAAGCACTCCAAAGCCTTACGGCACTTCTCATCATGAGTGCTAAGCACCGACAGCGCCACTAATACCTCATCTGAATGTAGACGCGGATTGTGACTGCGCAGATAGTCTATCTTAGTATGCTGTATGGGCTCTATCATATCCTGCGGTATCAGATGCACATCATGGTCTATCCCGGCAAGATATTTTATGGAATTAAGTATCAGTGCCGAACTACACCCTAACAGGTCGCCGCTCCCGGCTGTGATGATGGTACCGTCCGAAAGCTCCATAGCTGCACACGGTACACCCTCCTTAGCAGCACGCTCGCGTGCCGCACGCACACAACGACGATAAGCCACATCAATACCGGCCTGCTTGAATAACAGTGAAATTTTATTAACCTCGGCATCATTACCCTCACCGAGTGCAAGTCGATTGTGAGCGGTAAAGAATCGGCGTATTATCTCATTGTGTGAAGCATGACAACACAACTGGTCGTCATTGATACAGAATCCCACCATATTCACACCCATATCGGTAGGTGACTTATAGGGATTCTTACCGTATATACCTTCAAACAGAGCGTTAAGCACCGGGAATATCTCTATGTCACGGTTATAATTGATAGCCATCTTGCCGTAAGCTTCCAGATGGAACGGGTCAATCATATTGACATCGTTAAGGTCGGCAGTAGCCGCCTCGTATGCTATGTTCACAGGATGCTTAAGCGGCAGATTCCATACCGGAAAAGTTTCGAACTTGGCATAACCCGCATCAATGCCGCGTTTCTTCTCATTATAAAGCTGGCTGAGACATACCGCCATCTTGCCGCTACCGGGACCGGGTGCCGTCACAATTACCAGCGGACGTGAAGTCTCGATATAATCATTACGTCCGAAACCCTCGTCAGAAGCTATCAGCGATACGTTAGAAGGATAACCCTCAATGATGTAATGGAAGTAAGTAGGGATTCCCATATTCTCCAGACGCTTACGGAATGCATCTGCACTGCGCTGACCGTTATAATGAGTCACGCAGACTGACCCTACCTTAAAACCCCGTTGAGTGAACTCGTCACGCAGACGCAACACATCCATGTCGTAAGTAATACCGAGATCTGCACGAATCTTATGCTTCTCAATATCCAACGCACTGATGACAATCACAATTTCAGCCTGATCTTTAAGCTGCTGTAGCATACGCAATTTACTGTCAGGTTGAAAACCGGGCAACACACGACTTGCATGATAGTCATCAAAGAGCTTGCCGCCAAGCTCCAGATACAACTTGTTGCCAAACTGAGCTATACGCTCCTTAATATGCTCAGACTGTATTCTGAGATATTTATCGTTGTCAAATCCGTTTATCATAACGGACTGCAAAGTTAGATATTTTTTTCAATACATGCAATTCCGATACGATTTCCATACATATTCAAGCGCCTGAAGAAGAACGCG
Source organism: uncultured Porphyromonadaceae bacterium (assembly GCA_947177575.1). Taxonomy (GTDB): domain Bacteria; phylum Bacteroidota; class Bacteroidia; order Bacteroidales; family Muribaculaceae; genus Lepagella. The sequence continues at coordinate 3,493 of CAMWVA010000190.1, forward strand.
AACGCAGACTCCAAATACCTAATAATAAGCATAGTATAAGGCCGATAGCACCTGAGGCAAAAATTACTGTACCTGATGTGGCGTCAGCCAGAAGTCCCCAGCCTCCCGATGCAAGAGCACCGCCGGCTGCCAAGGCTATTGATATGACGGAGTAGATACGGGCATAATCGCGTGTACCGAACACTGAACGTGTCAGCATAGCTGTCTGTACTGTCACACCGGCGTATGCCCAACCAAATAAAAACGCTCCGCCCATAACCGAGAATAGTGAGCCTTCACTGAATATAAGTACCGCAAGACCTAAAGCACCTCCGAGTGTTGTGACTGCCACACCGGCCAGACTACTACGGTCATTAATCCAGCCTAAGGCAAGTTTACCGATAGTGACTCCGGCCATAACGGCTGCTGCTGTCACCGAAGCTTGTTCAAGACTGAAACCGTGATCAGTTACAAATCCGGGTATAAAGAGATTAAGCGTGGATATACCCATCATCAGAAAAGCAAACAATATAAGAGCATAGAAAAGCGGACTTTTCACTGCTGCACCGTAAGTCATACCGCTTCCGGCTCCACGCCCTTCGGCAGCAGTAGTAACAACTGCATCGGCACCGTATGGTAACAGACCTTTGTCAGCAGGCCGGTCACGCAGCAGCCATGCCAACAACGGACTTACCACGCATAGAATCAGTACTCCGAATCCGGCGTATGCCCAGCGCCAACCCCATACAGTTATCATCCAGCCGGCGACAGGATTAAACAGCATACCTCCTATACCGGACGCTGCGCTGCATATTCCTATCATAAGGCCAACACGTGTCTGAAACCAACGGTTGACCAATGTCGGGAAACTCAGATACAACAGAAAAGCCAATGTCACACCTAACACTCCGCCGGCTACATAAAATTCCCACACCTTATCATAAAGCGCCATACTCAGAAACGTTAGTCCCATCAGAGCACTATTAGCACTGAACAGCCAGCGAGCACTATACCGCTCAAGCAAGCGTCCTGCCACCGACAGCATAAGCGACGAAGTCACATACATCACCGACATATAAATGCCGAACTCACCTACCGCTACCCCCAGCGACTCGCTGACAGGACGATAGAATATACCTGCACAACTAAATGTCAGTCCGACATTTATACCCATCATAAGACAACAGCAGGCCACTATTGTAAACCCGTAATGAAGTCGCGGTTTCTCAATAGCGACAATAGAATCATTTTTCATGGTAAAAAAAATTTAGTGCTGCAAAGTTAATAAAAAACTCAAGTTTCCGCTTCCCCCCTCCGTTATTGCCCCCTCTTCTCACTCTTTCCTGTTCTCACTCTTTTTTATTATCTTTGCACACCCTCACCCCCAGAC
>CAMWVA010000191.1 GCA_947177575.1 uncultured Porphyromonadaceae bacterium
TATAACGCAAGTTCCCATCTTGCTCACGTGAGCAAGATGGGAACTTGCGTTATACCCTTTGATAGGTATTAGTTATTCAGAAAACTAATTGAAAGTCTCGGTTACTGACGTTTCATCATGACTGATGATGATGTAGTACCGTCTTCATAAACAGTGATGATAACGTTAAGACCCTTGACAGGAGCTTGTAGCGGAGTACCGTCGATAGAGTAGTAGCGTACTTCCTTTATCTCGGAGAGCGGACGTGTCATCTTATCAATGCCGAGAGTACCCGGTGTATAACGTACTTTTATGAAAGGTACTGTCTTTAAAGTCTGTTCAGTATAACCCTTGTAAGATACTACAGTAGAGCCATTGATTGAGGAAGCCAATACAAATTCCATTTTGACCGGTGTATTTCCTGCATAGTTCTCAAGAGCATTGTTAGTAAGTTGCAAGATAAAGTTTCCTTCCTCATAAGTGAATGGATTATCAAATGGAATGGTTAATTCCCAATTATAAGCATCCACCATCTCACCATTCATTACTGGAGTGAGACCTGCAACTGGACCAGTTATAGTGTTAGCTTCAATTTCTCCTGCCTCAACCAACACATCAGGACAACTGAATGTATAGTCAGGTATGTTCGATGTGAAGAATGTCACGCTTTCTATATTAGCCTTTTGTAGGCTTTTCATTGCTTCTGCCGGATAGAGCATTGTTGTTGTAAGGCCTATATCTCCATAGGCTAAAGATTCAGCTCCATAAGGTACGCCATATCCTGTTGTCTCAGCGGCACCTATATATTTGACATAGTCAGCTGTTGCGCTAACCGGAATCTCAACAAAGCCGGCAGTGGTTTCAACGGTGATTATACCTTCAAATTCACCTGCTTCGTCGGAAAGGAAGGTGATGGGAACCTCTACAGTGTAGTTCTTACGTGGCAGCACTGTGGTCTGTGGCATGATTGCTCCGAATGGGCCGGCACCGCTAACACTGAGAATTTCAACAGAGGAGTTAGAAGTGTTTCTGATACTTACCACGTCTGAAGCTACTTCACCAACGGCTGCTTCCATTGAGAACGGAGCTGTCTCGCGTACATGTGCTACTCCTGGCTCTTCGATATTGAGTGAAAGAGATGTGATGCGTGACTGGTCGTATGGAGTCCACAGTTCATCCACTCCGTCACGTACATGAATAAACTCTACACGGTAGTCGCCCGGTGTGAAAGGATAGATAAAACTAATATGTTCATTATGTGCGGCGTCTGAATAGAAGGTACTGCCGTCAACAACTATGGCGAAACCGTCGTATGAAGGCTCTGCACATGTTCCACCTTCAACACCAAACATACCTACCTTACCTTCAGGCACGGTAAATACAGCTGTAAGAATAGACATACTGTTATGGATGCCGGCATTTGTACTGACAGCTATACCGTCTTCTATTGCCCAGGGGTATTCAGTCTTTGCATCAAAAGAAATCAAGTCCTTACCCTCGGTAACTATTACAGAGTAATCCGGAACTGCCGTTACATTTGCACTAACAGGAATTTCTATATCGTTGCCGTCAGAATAGATTGTTATAACACCATTAAATTCACCGATTTCCTCAGAAGTAAAGCTTACTGTCAGCTCAACTGACTCTCCAGCTTCCAAAGTACCGGCTTCCGGGATAATAGAGAAGTGTTCGCTACCCGCTACTACTGCCGAATATTCACATGCCTTACCTGCAGAGAGAAGTGTAAATGAACGCTTATATTCGTAACCGTTAGCAATGGTAGTGTCAAAATCAATTTCCTTTGTGGTTGTTGTGATTTCCTGTAAATCGGAAGATAATATAAACTGGGAGTCAGCAGAGAAGAATGATACTATATCTCGATTCTCAACGCTCCAAGTATAATATACTCCAAAGTCACTATCAGGAGTTATTGTATGTCCGTCTTCACTAATGGTAAATGTAAGCTCATCAAGTACCTCCGTCTGACGCTTCTCTTTATCAATTTTTCCGGCAACTAACCAGAAACGATTATTATAATATAGTGGATAGTTTTCTAATGATTTGTCATCATAACCGACGAGAGTGCCCAGATTTACATTCTTATAAGTGGGAATATGAATTTTGTTATCTACAATCTCACCTACGATTACCTGCTGATCAGGATATATAGAATTAGAGGGGAGCAGATACTTGAATATAGCTTTTCCACCGGTGGTAAGAGTTATATCTAAAGGATAGGTATAAGTTACACCGTCAGTAGGAGTATAAGAGCCGTCTTCTGTAAAGTATGAATGAAGTAATGCATTATATTTTGCCGGAGTATCATTATACTTACCGGAGGTAAAACGTATATTTCCTATAGAGGCTCCGTCTGTTAACTTATCAGAGGGAGTATTAACCTTAATAGTAAGGAATACCGGATTGCCCTGAGGCATATCATAATGATATGAGCCTGATTCGCCGGCAGATATTTTCTCAATCTCCTCTTCTTCATTAACTAATACGGAAATTTCAGATGAACCGGTAGTGTAGTCAAACGAAAGATTGGATTCTTCCTTAGGATTAAGGGAAAGCATCATCACTGAAGATGAGCCGGACACCACAGCGTTTCCGTTAACATTCATGAATCCTTCAGCCGTAAGTGGTGTTACACTTGCGTCAGGAGAAAGCCCTTCCCAAGTTGAGACTTCCTCAATACGCAGATTGTTGATTTTGACAGAACCTTCAGGGTAATAACCGCTTTTTAGAATCCATTCAATTGAGCGGTTTCCACCAGGTACGATATAACTTGCCGTATAGTCAAGACGAGATTGATAGTCAAACATCTGGCGTCCTTCTATAGTCATGATGAAATCATCACTAAAATCCCTCCTGAGGTTAATATCATAAGTGATACGTTTCGGGCGGTTACCAGAGAAGGTAGCCTTTAATACAGATTCAGCGTTTTTTGTTGGGAGGTCGTTTACCGCTGAATTGTCAATCAGACGCCATGCATAAGCAGAGTTATTTTCCCAGGTTATGATTGAAGGATCACCTTCAGTAACTATAGATGAGAAATCAGTTTCCGGAGTGTCAGCAGTTGCTGTAAGTTGAACCGTCTCCTCATTGTCACCGCCGGATATAGTTAGAATTGCCGATGTTTCTCCTGCCGCAGTAGGAGTATATACAATCTGGAATGACTGTTTGGAAGCTGCCTGCAGGGTACCTTCAGAAGGTGTTACTGTGAATTCAGGAGAATCTATCGTGGCTTTGAAATCAACGTCAGTATCACCGGTTGATTTGATTGTAAGTGTGCGTATAGCTTTATCGCCTACAAATGTTGTGCCGAAATCGAGTGAATTCTCGCTGATGCTCCAACCGGCTCAGGAGGCTATACGGGTAAAGTTAAGTCCTCCTTTGCAAGCTCCTGAACATGCCCAGATACCAAAAAAGTCCATGTAATCAATAACTCCTGTTACGGACATTCCATCTTCAAGATGAGTCTCGATTGTGGAATAATCATCACTTACATAGAGTTTTAACTCAGGGATAGGGTCAGGTACATAAGACATAAAGTTTTCGTCCCATTCAATATTACCAACCCTCAGATATACATCCATGTCGTATGCTGCCAAAACACCGAGGCGAGTGGCATTCTCCTGATCAGGACCGACATTTTCACAAGGTATGGTGATTACTCCATCAACAAACGGTGCTTCAACTGTTGCCGGTTCAAACTGATTCTCATCATTACTGTTGAATCCGCCAAGATTTTCTATAGTCACTGTCTCATTGGCCGGGTCAAAATAAAAGCGGGCATTGAAGGCTGGAGAGAGTATAGTGGAAGGACAAGAATAGAGGCCTTCTATTATTCCTTCAGGTGCTTTATGCGCTGCATTTAGGGTCGGCCCTACATTGAATCCGGTGTTTCTGACAGCCATCTGTTCAAGACGGATCGGACTAAAAGGCTCCGATTGGGCTTCCTTGGGGGAAGCTGGCCGTTGCTGAATTGTAAGCCCTGCGGAGGCTGCCAAAGCAACGAGCATTGCACCCGGAAGTGTAATCTTTGAGATCTTCATAAGATGTTGAGGTAAGGTTAATTATATATTAATTATTTTTTTAGTTAGAATATTGCCATCAGGAAGCGTCACTTTTACAATTAATATTCCGGTAGGAATATGATCTGCTGATATTTCGATTCCGTCAGCTCTGAACACATTAGCAGAAGTATAGTCCCCGCTAATTACAAGATGGCCGTTATCAATAGAGATGGCTATATCTGTACCTCCATTTTCTATTTCATCAATGTTGGCATTATCAATTGTGGTTTCTTCAGCGTATGCGAGTGGTAATGATACGCTTTGTAATACAGCACGATAGGTAGGGGAGGTCGGGTCGTTGTCAGTTAAAAATGCTATGACACGACAATCTTCACGTTTCCATGCGTTATTGAAGTCAGCACGTGCAGATAAACTGAAGGCTCCGTTAGCATCTGTCTCAACCGGTGTGCCCCACACCAGTCCGGTGGAACGTAACACAGCATTGTGTATATAGTCTTTTGAAGCTCCGCTTTGATGAATCGGAGACACATTATTTTCTGTTATGAAAAGAGTAAGATTAACAGGTCGGTTTTCACATATTATCCCGTGAGTATTTACTTCAACCAAGCCTTTTTCAAGATCAATGTAAGGTATAAATGAAAGACTTGCTTCAGCTTCTCTGGATAGTTCTGTATTAATAAATGGCTTGACTATAGCCTCCGTAGATGGAACGATATTGATTTCACCATTTACGTAGGTGCGATCAAAGAGTGCCATTGGAGAGTATTTGGAGTTAGTATAGAAACATTCATATTCCTTGCTTG
>CAMWVA010000192.1 GCA_947177575.1 uncultured Porphyromonadaceae bacterium
GGATGTCAGGAAGGTGACTTACCTTTGAGCCAGCGCCCTGAGATGAGCCTCCAGAGGAAAAAGATGCCACGTAGGGTCAGCTCGATAGCCATAGCGATCCATACACCCGCGAGGCCCATTGTCGGAGCGAACCATGCGGCGAGAGGAAGTCTGATGAGCCAGATGCTTCCGAAGTTGAGACATGCCGGTACTACAGTGTCACCTACGCCGATCATCACACCGTAAGCTACGATGGAGGCGGCAAACATTGGTTCGGCAAAAGCTTCGATGCGGAGGGCATGTGCTCCGAGGTCGACAATGTCGCGAACAGGTGACATAAGTTCCATCATCCAAGAAGCACCGAAATACATCAGTACGCCCATTAGCGTCATCACCACCATTCCGGCGCCGGTAGTTATATAACCGAAGCGTTTAGCCAAATCGAGTCGTCGGGCTCCGAAACTTTGGCCGACAAGTGTGGTTGCAGCATCACCTATACCGTAGCCCGGCATATAGCAGATACTTTCGGCGGTGACAGCAAAGGCGTTAGCTGCTATAGCCATAACTCCGAGAGGTGCTACGATGACGGTGACAGCTATCTGGGCACCACAGATGACGGCATGTTCGAGCGTCATGGGAGCAGAAATTTTCAGGGCTTTATGAAGCACGTCACGTCGCAGACGATAGGAACCCGGAATTTTGAAAATAGTCATCTCCGGTTGACGCAGACATAGATAACCCATCATCGAACAGGCAGTGACAATCTCGGCTGCCACAGTGCCGAGGGCAGCTCCGAGCACTCCGAGTCCTGCTCCCGGCATCCAGATATGCAATCCTATTATACTGACCTCTCGCGAAGGGAAGATAAGCAGGCAGTTGAAGATAACGTCCAGCACACACATCATGACGTTCAAGCCTCCGGCCACTTTCATATTGCCGACGCAACGTAACATACCTCCACCGAGGTAATTCATGGTCAGCAATGGCAGGGCGAGTACAAAAACGAGAAAATAGACTGACGCTTTGGGACACACTGTCTCCGTACCTCCAAGCCAATGAGGAAGTGGCCATGCTATTGCAGCTCCTATTCCGGTAATAATGACACTGAAGATAAGACACCCTGTGATAGATTGGCGCAGTATGTCACGTGCCCGTTCATAGTCGGCGGCACCTACGCTGTGGGCAACCTGTACCGAGAATCCTACTGTCATTGCCGAGCAAATTCCCCAGAAGAGCCAAAGCGAAGTCGAGACCAGACCTACGGCAGCTGAGTCGTCAGCACCGAGATGACCTACCATCGAGGCATCGATATACTGCATCATTATACTCGATAACTGTGCCATCATGGCCGGCCACGATAACGAGGCGGTAAGACGAAGCAGCTCTCCTGTAGACAAGTGACGCCCCGAGCGTATGACTGTAATGTCGGCCATTAGAAGGACAGAGCGGCGTCGATGCGTCTCAGAGCTTCGGCAAGAAGCTCTCGGCTACATGCTATATTGATTCTTAGATAGCCGTCACGACCGTACATAGTACCCGAATTGAGCCATACGCTTGCACGGTCGAGCAGTTCTTCCTCAAGGCGGTCTGCACTCTCGTGAAGCTCCGAAATATCAATCCACGGCAGATAAGTAGCTTCGAGCAAACTCACCGGACACTGTGGAAAGCGTCTACGCATGAAGTCGACGAGATAGTCATAGTTTGACCAAATCTGTTCTCTTACTTCGGTAAGCCACTTCTCTCCTTCCTCGGTGTAAGCTGCTTTGAGAGCTTCGACACCGAAAGGATTGACATCGCAGACTTCGTTAATGTTGATTGCACGGTCAATCAGGTCACGTGTCTCACGGCTGGGGCATACGATATTAGCTATCTGAAGCCCGGCTGTGTTGAAAGACTTCGAGGGTGAAAGACATACTATAGCCGTTGGGTCAACTTTTCCGTATGGATTATATTGTGTGCCGGGTGCAGTAAGCTCGCAGTGGATTTCATCGCTGACAACTCTGACTCCGTTGGCCGCACATATAGCAGAGAGATGTGCCAACTCATCGCGGCGCCACAGACGTCCAGCCGGATTGTGAGGATTGCAGAGCAGGAGCATGGTATTGGAAGGGTCGCGTGCAACCTGCTCGAGTTGTTCTAAATCCATTTCGTATGTGAATCTTCCATCAGGCAAATCGATACGTCTGAGCGGATTTTCGACTATACGACAGCCATTATTACGAATCGACGAGAAGAAGCAGTTATAGACCGGTGTCTGTACTATCACTCCCTCGCCGGGTCGGACGAGTGCTTTGATTATAGCCGAGAGGGCAGGTACCACACCTGAAGTGTAGATGACTTGCTTACGTTTGAAGTGATAGTCGTGACGTGTGGCGAACCAATTGATAAGAGCATCATAATAGGCATCGGTAACGAGAGTATATCCGAATACGCCGTGAGCTACTCTCCGTTGCAGAGCCTCGATAATGCATGGTGCTGTGGCGAAATCCATATCCGCCACCCAAAGAGGAATTGTATCGGGACGAGAATCCCATTTATATGAGCCTGTATTGACTCTTGAAGGTGTCAGAAGCATTATTTTACTGTTATCTTACAGTCGGCAGGTGCGAGAATGTTCTCGTCTTCGATAATTTTACACTCAGAAGGCATGGTTATCGAACCGCTGCGGGGATTCTTGATTGAAACAGGTGACGACTTGAGGGTAGCTGTCAGTGTAGAGTCTTCGAAAGCAAGGTCAGCTTCAGGACCGAAAGTACAATCTTCGAGTATGAGGTCATGACAATAGCAGAGAGGCTGTGTACCGTCGATATGACAACGTACCAAATGGAGACGATGTGAATGCCAGCCGAGATATTCGCCTATAAGTTTCGAATCGTAGACGGTCACATCTTCAGTATTCCAGAATGCATCTTTCGAGTCGATTTCGGCATTGCGAATGACTGCATTCTTACAATATTGGAAAGAATAATTACCCTGTTGGTGATAGCGGTCTATATCAATGTCAGCGCAGTGCATGAAAAGATAGTCGGCTTTACGTATGTCGCAGTCACGTATAAGTATGTTACGGCAGTGCCATAGAGTCTCGGCTGCATCGGGAATATTGACTCTCTCAAGATCAACACCGTCCATTTCACGGAACATTTTCGGAGCATCTACCTGAGTGTCGCGCATCTTCAAAGCTGACGAATACCATAGGGCTGCACGTGCGCCTTCAGTAAATAAGCAGTCGGTTATCTCGAAGCCCTTTACATGCCAGAAAGGATATTTTCCCTCGAAACGGCAATGACGTGCCACGATGTCGGAGCAACATTTGAGAGCTGATTCACCGGCATGGATAGTCACATGGTCGAGTAAAAGATTATGTGAGGCAAAGAGCGGACGCTCGCCGCCAAATTCTGCATTTTTGATTTCTTTTGCGGTTTTCATATTCTATATTGATTTAAGCTTAGGATTAGAATACAAAATTACATTATATTTTCTTTTGCTATGTACCTTAAAAAATAAAAAAAGTACCAATATTACGGTAGATAGATTTGAGGTATTTTATTGCTCTATATAGGAAAAAGATGGCTATATTCCCATTCGTAATCTGTAAAAAGGTTAAGTTATTAATACTTAAAGATTTATTTATGTAAATCAAAATATCATTATTATTGATAAATTTTTCGTTTACTTATGAACAATACTTCGGTTATTTTTTGAGAGTTTGATAACGGTTCTAAGGAACCATATGTTTAATCCGTTAAAAATCTTATGTTTAGCATGAAAATTTAACACTAAAATTTGGTCAAGTCGCTGATTTTCAGTAACTTTATGGTATCCTACCACACATAAAGTTATGCTGATTTTCGAACTACCTGACCAATATGAGGGCATCTGCCGGAGAGCTTTCCTAGGTTGCGCTGCAAAGTTAAACAAAACTTTCAAGACAAACATCATCGAGATATTGATTTTAATCATGTGCATACCGCGGAAGATAAACTTTCTTCAGCTCGGACGTTACGGACAGCGGGGCGAGCAACGCTACCGTTAGACTTTCCGGAAGGATTTCGACTGGCTCTGCTTCAACATGAACCTTGCCGCCAACCGTTTTCAGTATGGCATGAAACGGCTGGCTATCGCCATCGATCCGAGCTATGTCTCCAAAGCGGGCAAAAAGACAGACCATATCGGTCGGTTCCGGTCAGGATGCGCCTCGGCTGTGAAGCATGGACTTGAGATACTCGGTATCGCTGTGATCGATGCGGACATCGGGGACGCGATGATGCTCCGTGCCGTACAGACTCTCAACGCGACAGAACTTGAAGAAAGGAACATGAATCCCAGTCAATGGTATCTGTCGGTATTGAAGAAGTACCGGACTGAGCTACAGGAAATCACGTCGCTGATCGTAGCCGATGCGGCTTTCTCGGTACAGCCCTTTGTCGAGGGACTGAAAGAAATCGGTTTCTCCCTGATAAGCCGTCTGCGTTCCAACGCCGTGCTGCATTACATCTACGAAGGACCGCGGACCGGTAAAAGGGGACGCCCTAAGGCCAAGGACGGAAAAATAGACTTCTCCAATCCGGACAAAAGCAGGATGATCCGACTTGACATCGCTCCCGAGGAAGGGGAGGCTTTTGAACTGGTAGCATGGTGTAGGTCTCTGAAGCAGAAAATACGTCTGGTAATCCATTATCTGCCCGCAGGAGGACAC
>CAMWVA010000193.1 GCA_947177575.1 uncultured Porphyromonadaceae bacterium
CCCCTGGCCGCCCCCGCCCTCTTTGTTTTATCCCCCCGGGTTTGCACCGCGGGCGGGGCCTATAGGCTTAGCCTATCGCCGCCGCAGACTTTCATCTGATTGGTAGCCGGGTTTACTTTCCGGCTGCTTTTCAGTAGGGCTACTTTTCAGTAGGGAGACTTTTCAGCGGTGGTGAGACAGTAGCTGACAGCTTATCTCAAGCTGGCAGCTTATTTCAAGATGAATTTCAGTGCGCTGTTTTCGGTGCGGGCTACATAGACTCCGGCTGTGAGGTCGGCGACAGAGATTTGACCGCGACCTTCCGCAACTTTGGTACCGGCAACTGTGAATACACTTACGATTGTGTCTCCCTTAGCTGCTTTTATAGTATTGCCATCGAAGGTAAGGGCTTTGGCATTAGCAATTACAGGCGTAATTCCTGAAACTTTAGCGTTGACAGTAGCTGTGGCAGTCATACCGTTGAATCCGGCAGTGACAGTGTAAGTGCCTTCAGACTCACATACAAACTGTATGTAGAGAGTATTACCTTCTGCGTATGCTTCACCGGTCATGTAGATATTGCTGTCGTCCGAAGTTTCACAGAGGAAGTCGGAGAATACGGTATCGAGATCAATTGTGTTTTCGCCTACAACGGTGAGAGCCATATAGAACGGTTCGCCGGTTACAGCTTCGACTACATCAGGAGTGAACTGGAGTGTGCCCTTTTCGATATAGAGGGCAGGAGAACGGAAGCTGTCAAGTGCCCATGGAGCAGCTGCCGACTCACCATAGATGAAGCCTATATTCTCAAAGAAATCGATATCGAGGTCCTCCCATGCTACTGAAGCACCTTCGGTAGAATTGGCATTATTTCCGCCTATAGTAGAGCTTACAGGTACCAGAGTTGATATGACGTAGTTATCACGCAGAGCTCTTTCAGGTGAATGGGGATTACCGTAGATAGGCTTACCGTCCTCGTCATAGTCAATTATATCCGGCTCTTCATTAGCACGGCTTTTACCTACAATGCGGTGCATAGTGTCATTCTGACCGGCATATTCTCCTTCGTCCAGTTCAGGTCCGGTAAGTTCGGAAAGGCTGACATAGCAACCGGCGATAACGGCATTGGAATAATCCGGAGCACGATGTGCTACTTTTGTGTAGGAAGTCGGAGCCGGATCGAGTTCACCGGCGATACCGCCTGTCTTGAGACCGCCTCGGCGTGCAGGTTCGGTAGCGGTGATAGTACCTTGTACATGGCAGTTGTGTATTATACCTCGGTTTGATAAACCTATAATACCACCGATTGTATTCTTAGCAGTTATATCGGCATTTACGTGACAGTTAGTCACTCCACCGGCGTTATAGTCATCAGCTAATATTCCACCTACAGATGAACCTCCGAGAATGGTGCCACTGAATACACAGGCATTGATAGTAGCCGAAGTACGCAGGCTGCCTACGATACCTCCTATACTATAGTCAGGTAATGTAAGCGAAGCATCAAGTACGGCACAAAGCGATATTTCCGTTTCGTTTGAAGCACGATAGGCGATAGTACCGAAATCTCCATAAGCGTCTTCATTAGGATCAGAATATGTAAGACGTCTGATAGTGAGCCCGTAGATTTTAGCGCCTCTTGCTTCTTTAGCTATGAAAGCGACAGAACCCGGTTCGGCAACAGGATCGGTAAATATAATATCGTGTACCTCTGAACCCGGTTCGAGTTGGGCAAACATACTACCTGAACCTACATTAAGACCGTCGATAATATGACCGCCGCCATCAAGTGAGCCTGTAAACAGCTGAGGGACAGTAGTAAAATTAAGACCGCGAGCATCAATATCATTCACAATAAGATAGTGTGCTGCCGAATCATATACCATCTGTTGCAGATCACCTGCGGTAGCTATAAGATAGGGATTGTCTGCTGTGCCGTCACCGCCTGCAAAGCGGTTGAAAGGTAAATCGTAAATCAGAGCAGAAAGATTATCTGTATCATAGTTGACATAGATAATATCGAGTGAGGCCTGAGGAGTACCGAGTTCAATAGGATTCACACTGCTTATGACACCGTATTCTGTGCTTGGCTCACATGTAAGCAGCACCTGATTGTCGGTATTAATGATTACAAGCTCTTCCTGTGTAGCTGACCCCTGACCTATAAACCGTTTAACAAGGAACATGTATTCATGTTTGGAGTCAGTGTTGATAGCATACGGTGACAATGCCAGACCATTGATATAAACCTGTGCGTATGCCACATTTTTACCAAGGTTGATTTCGTCTACACGTATAGGAGTGCCGTCGGCACTCAGCCATGCTATAGAGTGAATAGTGTCACCCTCAGTATTTTCATAAGCATTACCGAGACTCACAGCATATACATAAGAGCCTTCAAACGGTGTGCGGTCTATTTGGGCTGTGAGAGGAAGACCCTCATAATACTGCGGCAGACTCATAACAGTCTCGCATGTGACGAGATCGATAAATTCAAGAGTCACCTCTTCCGTACCTATACCCTTGGTAAACATAACCTGCGGAGCAATTCCTCTTATATCAGTCATGAAAATACCGCCGCTTACACCTTCTGCTATATTGTGCATAAGATTGCCTTCGACATCATAGACCATGTAATCGTAGATATCGGAATCTGTGCTCAGGTAGTGGTCGTATGTAACGATATAAGCGGGTGTATCACCTGAGGTATAACGATTGAAACAAAGGTCATCGACACCACTGAATGTTCCCAGACTCAGGAATGTAAAAGGATTACCCGGCAACTGCCCCGGCACAGGAATAGAAGTTGTGCTTAACTCGGTAATACCGTCCCATTTGTCTGCTGAATAGAGCGTTATATCGAAAGTGTTGTCAGGAGTCAGGTTCTCGTTAGTGTAATCCCAGGGATTCTCGTAGAAACTGTATTTAAGGTGAGAGAGTGCGAAGTAAGGTTTACCGTTATGTACTTCGGCCAGAAAGAAAGGTGCGTCGGGAGCACTCAGCAGGATAGCCGGCACGCGGAATTCTTGTATCAGCTGTGGACCTCCGTTATATCCGCTCTTCGTATAAAGCGAAAGTTTGTAGTCCATGACATTTTGCACACCATAAATGTCAGTCTGTTCTGCCTCAGTTTCGTTCAGGAAGGTGATATAGAACTCCTCACTATATTTGTCGGCAGGAGCATTGATAGCTGAAACATAGTAACCTTCTAACTCTGCGATAGGGTCTTTTTGGGCTGGATCAGACGAATAAACCAGAGTACGGTAGTTATTTACATAGTTTTCGGTAGTTGTGGCTACCATTACCATGAATTCGTAATAGTTATCATAGTTGAAGAACTTCTGAGTCACGTCCGGCCCAAGGTCAACTCCGGCTATACCGGTTTCACCTTCACCAAGTTCGATTGTACCCTCGATGTCAGCTATTTCGCTGAAGGTGGCGTCATATATCTTGTAATGCCAGCCCTTAATGACCTTCTGAGTATAGTACTCCTGCTGAATATACTCGTAATCATAATTAAGAGTATAATACCAAACATCATTGTTGGGAGCATAGAGATAACCGAAGTCGTTGGTCTCACCCAGAACATGGTCAGGATTAGGAGCTATACGGGCCGGAGTAACAGGTGACACCGGACGCAGTGAATGTCCACTTCTTGCGGGCATGGCACGTTCTCCACGAAATGTAGGCGCAAAACGGAAAATTTCACTGCGCGGCTGAGACAATGTGGAAACGTCAAGAATAGCCTGAGCGGCAGCCGGGACTGATATGCCCCCTATAAAGGCTGCTGTGATAAGTAGGTTTTTGCTCATCATAGGCGTTGAAAGATTGAATAATGGATTATATAAATAGAAAAAGAGCAGAGAAAGCAAGGTGTAAAAGAGAAGGGAATAAAGCAAGATGACCTGACCTGACATTCAGGACAGGCCGTCTTGATACAGTCAATTCAGACAGAACAGTCAATTCTGCTGGCCACGCATCTCCTGTGCGAAGAACTGGTAACCCTGTGTCAGCATCTCAAGCGACCGCTCAAGTATCTGAGCGGGATCGAAATCCTCCTGCACGAGCAATTCCACCGACATGAAAGTATTGTTGTTGGTGGTGAAGGTCTTAATTACCTTACGCTGCATGTTTACCTTGTTACATGCCACAAGTACCTGTTGAGCTTCGGCTTCGTTGTCAATACTCCAGATTACAGGTAACAGAATGCGCAGGAAGGATGGATCATCTTCCGACCATATAATAACGAAATTAAGCATCTGATACTTAAAGACCAGATCGTTGTCATCATCGATACGGGGACGTAAACCGTTATCGGTTAGCCAGTCCTCACAACGCTCGAGAATATTGGGGTAGTTAGCCATGATTGAAAATGGTGAGAAATGAATATATTAGGCACCGCAGAGAGGACAGACGGCTGAAGTCTGTACGGAAAAGGCAGACTTATGAAAAAACCGGCAGACCGGAAGCGGTAAAATGAACTACAAATTTAGTGTTAATAATCGACGATTACAAGTTTTCGGCTATATAATCTTTAAAAATCACTGTTTCTGATTAAATCCTACTCTCAACCGGCAACTGCAAAATTAGCGATTTGTCGGAAGAAAACCG
>CAMWVA010000194.1 GCA_947177575.1 uncultured Porphyromonadaceae bacterium
ATTATCTCAACTATCGGTTCGACATTTGTCACAAAAATGAATAAACTGCTGTTCTATGCCGATTTCATTCATTATAAGAAACATGGATATGGCCTTACCGGCATTACATATAAGGCATTGCCATTTGGTCCGGTTCCTGAACACTGGGGTACGTTATACAGTTCACTACCCGGAATAGATATGGAAGAATATGTATATCCAAGCGGTCAGAGCGGCATCAGGTTGGAAGCGACAGAGAATACAGACAATTTACTCAACGAGTACGAACGAAGCACTATTGAAAGAGTCTGCGCGTTATTCTCAAACATGAGTGCAGGAGAAATATCTCAGACGAGCCATCTTGAAAAGGGTTGGATTGAGAATAAAGACACCCGCTCACCTATATCTTATCAGGATGCTTTTGCTCTGAATTATGACTAAAAATCCTCCTATTTCATGGTATAATGCTGCAATGACAGTTTCTAAACTCAGTTTTTTGTAAAAATCGCGGTTATAATCGCAAAAATTTGTACCTATCGATCTTTTTAATCGTAATATTTTGTATGGCAGTTGTATTGGAGAAACTTTATTAATTTTACAATGTAAGAATTACATTCCGGTGAGATAGAAAACATTGCGCTGTAATTTATGACATTTAGCAGTTCATGAGTGTCGGGATGACCTATCAGTGAACTACAAATCAAATGACTTGCTTACTTTAAGGAGCTTTTTCATATCGAGGCTACAGATAAGATTTTTCATCGACTTGATAGTTGATAAAAATTTCAGAATTGACTTATTACTAAGTAGGTATTGAAGAAAATGGTTAGAGCTTAGTGATATTTGTCACTTAGTTCTTATCATCATTGGCTAAATTTGCAATATGAAAGAATCAAAGAAATGAGAACAAAAATCATAAACAAATTCTCGGTAAATGTACCATTTTTTCAGCTTACTGAGAATTCTGTTATTGCAACTTGTTAATATCACAAAATAAGAAAATTCTTAAAGTAAAAATAATTATGAAATTACCTTCAATAGCATTAGGAACATGGTCGTGGGGTTCAGGCATGGCTGGCGGCGACCAAGTATTCGGCAACCACACCGATGCCGAAAGTCTTAAATCAGTTTTCGATGCTGCTTATAAAGCCGGTCTCACCATGTGGGACACTGCCACAGTCTACGGTATGGGAGCTTCCGAGGATATTCTCGGTGGCTTTATAAAGGACTATCCACGCGACAAATTCATTATCTCCACAAAGTTTACTCCGCAAATCGCTCCCGATACAGAGGCTCCTGTCCTGACAATGGCCGAGGAGAGCTGCAAGCGTCTTCATACCGACTATATCGATATCTATTGGATTCATAATCCTGCCGAT
Source organism: uncultured Porphyromonadaceae bacterium (assembly GCA_947177575.1). Lineage (GTDB taxonomy): Bacteria > Bacteroidota > Bacteroidia > Bacteroidales > Muribaculaceae > Lepagella. The sequence continues at coordinate 1,359 of CAMWVA010000194.1, forward strand.
GTGGAAAGATGGACTCCGGGACTTATCGCACTTCTGAAATCAGGTATCGTAAAACGAGTGGGTGTTTCCAACCACAATCTCGAACAAATCAAGCGTGCAGACGAGATTCTTCGTGGTGCCGGTTTCCGTGTGTTAGCAGTTCAGAACCATTTCAGTCTGCTTTACCGTTCTTCTGAAAAAGCCGGAATCCTTGACTACTGCAAGCAAAACGACATCGACTTCTTCGCCTACATGACTCTTGAACAAGGTGCATTGAGCGGTAAATACGGTACAGCTAATCCGATGCCGGAAGGTAGCGGGCGTGCTATGACCTACAATCCTATCCTCCCGAAACTTGATGCGCTTATCAATGAAATGAAGAAAATCGGTGAAGCTCACAATGCATCGGTATCTCAGATTGCTATAGCATACGCCATCAATAAGGGTACATATCCTATCATCGGTGTAACTAAGCCACGCCATGTAGAGGAGGCGGCAACTGCTGCGAAAATAAAGTTATCGAAAGAAGAGATTGAATCTCTCGAGTCCCTTGCCGCCGCAACGGGCGTAGACACAAAAGGCTCTTGGGAGAATCCTATGGCATAATTTGATCGAAGAATAAACTATGGCTAAAAAAGTAAATTTGGGCTCAAAGTTAGCTCTTTACCCTACCCCCGTTACCGTAATCGGTGCAGATGTGAATGGTAAGGTAAACTGGATGGAGCTTTCGCACATTGGAATAGTTAGTCACGACCGTGTGCTTGTCAGCATGGCAAAGCCTCACTATACCACTCCAGCTCTGGGTATAGGAAAACGCTTTTCTCTCAATCTCGTCAGTCCCGAAATGCTTGAGAAAGTTGACTATGTGGGAAGTGTCGACGGTGACAAGGAAGACAAATCGGAAGTGTTCGAGTATCATCGCGGTGAAGCAGGCACACCCGTCATTGATGAAGCACCGCTTACTATGGAGCTTGAAATCGTGGATATTTATGAATGTAACGGTTTCAACAACTTCATTTGCTCAATAGTAAACACATACGTTGACGAAGACCGTCTTGATGAAAACGGCAAGATTGACTACAACAAAATGCACACCGTTCTCTTCGAGTTCCCGACCTACTCTTACATTCTTTCGGGCGATGTAATCGGTAAATGCCGTAAGATGCACGATAATTGGAGCAAAAAGGATTAAAGATAATTCTATTATTGAAAATTGTAATACCTATCGCCACGACACTGATTTCCTTCAGTGTCTGTGGCGATAGCTATTCAAAGCCTGACAGGTAAATAAAACCTAAATAACGATGTAACATAAATGAAATATGATAAAATATTTATGTAGAAATAAAGTTATATTATCTACGGCGTATAACTTCGGAATTACGGAATATTTTGAGAGAAAATAAATCTACGAATAAACTATGACCAAAATGGATAAAATAAAAATCCATGTTTTACACTGCGGTCAGGTACGAACAACCCGATACCTACCTTTCAACAAAGAGCACGTCAGTATGCCTAAAGTAGCTGGTTTCGGAGTGCCGCAAAAAGACTGGTGCTGGCTTCCGGTAGCATGTTACTATATCGAGCATTCTAAAGGCAGAATCCTTGTCGATACGGCATGGAGTCGCCGGATGAGTCCTGACGGCATGGAGGACAAACAGGCACAGATACGTGAACTCGGATATTTTCTCTATCGTATCAATCAGGGTTACACACCGAAGGGAAAGACCGTAGATGAACAATTGAAAGCTATGGGAGTAAATACCTCAGACCTTGACTACGTCCTTCTGACACATCTTGACTGTGACCACGCCTGTGGGCTGCATCAGGTTGCCGATGCAAAACGTATATTAGTTTCTGAAGACGAGATGAGATATGCTAACAGCATACTCCCCACTCACTTCGATAATATAGTCCGTTATAAGAAAAGATGGTGGAAAGATATTCCTATAACCCTCTTTGCATTCAACGGAAAAGAAGGTCCGTTTGAACGTAGTTTTGATTTATTTGAAGACGGTTCGATTCAGCTTATCAATATCCCCGGACACTGTGACGGTCTCTCTGCTGTCAAAATCACAGGTAAAGACGGTAGATATGTCCTATTAGACGCAGATGGCGCTTACAGTGCTAAAAATTGGGAAGAGATGGTGCCCTCCGGTATAGCGGCAAATCGAAAAGAGCAAATCAAGTCACTTCAATGGATAAGAGAAATGAGCATGAGTGATAAATGCGTGGAATCACTTGCAACACATGACCCCAAAGTTAAGCCACACATAATTGAACTCTCTCTGTAATCAGCAGGCTATTGAAGAACCAATTATTCGCAAAGAAATAAGGATTTATTTTGCTAACTCTTAGGGAATGATTAACTTTACGAAACAAATAGATAACAAAACGTAGTTCATCAATATGAAATGGCAGTTATGCATATAGCTACACTCAATGAATAGCAACCTCCGCTAATGCTATTCAGCAGTAGGTAGGCTTATTTATTTGAAATTATACAATTCAAAGAACAACAAAATATGATGAACAAGATATATCCCCGCAAGGGCGATACACAAACCGTCTATTTGAACGCAGTAATCAAAGACCCATCGATTGAGGTAGGTGATTACACAATTTACAATGATTTCATCTCAGATCCCTGTCAATTCGAGCAGAACAATGTACTGTATCATTATCCCATTAACCATGAGCGACTGATAATTGGCAAGTTTTGTTCCATTGCTTGTGGCGTAAAGTTTCTGTTTAACTGTGCCAACCATACACTGAAGTCTCTATCCACCTATACTTTCCCTCTGTTTTATGAAGAATGGGATTTGGAAAAGTCAGATGTAGCCTCCGCCTGGGACAACAAAGGGGACATCGTAATCGGAAATGATGTATGGATTGGTTTTGAAGCAATAATTCTTGCCGGTGTAAAAATCGGAGATGGTGCCATTATAGGAGCAAGAGCAGTAGTAACCAAGGATGTTCCTCCCTACTCAATCGTTGGAGGTGTGCCGGCTAAAGAAATACGTAAACGGTATAGCCAGGACATTATTGAACAACTCCTGTCACTTAGGTGGTGGGATTGGTCAAAAGAGAAAATAAAAAGAAATCTCCCATTCATAATGTCCGGTAATCTTAAAGGTATCAAAGAATAGCACTTTATTGATTACCCTACATTTAAGTACATGACAAAAATTTGAAAACATCGAATTTAGGATTATAAGTCGGAC
>CAMWVA010000195.1 GCA_947177575.1 uncultured Porphyromonadaceae bacterium
GGGATAATATTGACATCTTCGGCTGGATGGGCTATCCGATGCAGATTAAGATCAATTTCCTCTGCCGCGATTCTATCCTTGCCGCTCCTCTCTGCCTTGACCTCGTGCTGCTCAGCGACCTCGCCAAACGTGCCGGCCGCAGCGGTACACAGCGCTTCCTAAGCTTCTTCCTCAAGAGCCCTATGCACGACTACACCAAAGACGAGGTGCCTGTAAACCACCTCTTCCAGCAGTATGTCATGCTGAAGAACGCTATCCGCGAAATGGGCGGGTATGAAGCAGACGAAGAAATCGATTAATCAAGGGGGTCGGAGTTATCAGATTAATCGGATTTATCCGAACAATCGGAGTAATCGGAAAAATCGGAGTAATCGGATTTAATCGGAACAATCGGAGCTGTCGGAATTATCAGAATAATCTGCTGATTCCGACAGCTCCGATTGTTCCGATAGCTCTGACAGCTCTGATAATTCGGATTAATCCGATAACTCTGATAATTCCGATTAATCCGATAATTCCGATAGGTCGGATAATTCTGATAACTCGGATTAATCCGATAGCTCGTAGCTATCGGATTATTCCATCAGGCTGAGCAGCCGGTCCATAACGCCACGATGGTTGACAAGGCGAGGCACTTTGCGTTGGCCGCCAAGTTTGTGTGTGCCAGCCGAGGCCAGCCAGCGGTCGAAGAGGCCGCGAGGTGCGGACAGCACTTCAGGGGGGTCAAGAAAGATTGTGTTGGCACGCTTAGCTTCGTAGTCGGAATTGAGCTGGCGCAGCTGGTTGTCAAGCTCAATGGCAAAGGTATGAATGTCGGCAGGTGTCTTAGCCCATTCTATCAGCCACTGATGGCGTCCGCGCTTGCCGTCGGAGGCAAAGACAGGAGCCGCTGTGTAATTGACAATCGAGGCACCGGTAAGGCGGCAGGCTTCGGCTATGGCACGTTCAGCATTATCTTCCATAAGTTCTTCACCGAAGGCGTTGATATAGCTCTTGGTGCGCCCGGCTATACGAATTTTGACCGGTGCAGTCTGAGTGACAGTCACTGTGTCGCCGAGATGATAACGCCACAGACCGTTAGACACCGAGATGACGAGTTCGTAGGTGCGGTCTTTCTCCACTCCCCACAGCGGCACAGGATCCCCTATACCGTCAATAGGGAAAAATTCATAGAAGACATCACTGTCAGCTATGAGCAGAAGCGAAGAGTCATTAAGGTCATTCTGCACACCGAAAAAGCCTTCTGAAGCATTATAAGTCTCCATGAAGTGCATTTTCGACATATCGGTCAGGCGACGGTATTCAGCTCTATAAGGTTCAAACGAAATACCACCGTGAAAGAATACCTCCAGATTAGGCCACACCTCAGACAGATTTGAAGCATGTTTCGATTTCAGAATTGAGCGTATGACAGTCAGAAACCATGACGGCACACCTGATATATTGGTGATATTACAGTCACGGGCCGCCTTGACGAGAGCCGGTAACTTCACAGTCCAGTCAGGCAACAGAGCTGTCTTACGGTCAGGCACACGAGCCATATCAGCCAGCAAGGGCATTTTGCTGATAAGCGTGGCACTGAGATCCCCGACCTTAACACGCGGGTCGGTAGGATGTATTTCGTTGGCAAACGAACCGCCCAATATAAAGCCCTTACCTGAGAATATCCGGCTGTCGGGTACCTGACGTAAATAATGAGACACTGTGTCGGCACTGCCGGCATAGTGATTATAACGCAGACTGTCTGCGGTAATGGGAATATACTTCGATTTGCCACCCGATGTGCCTGACGACTGGGCATAGTCGCGGCACACACCGGGCCACAACACATCGCGTTCTCCGGCTACCATACGCATCACCGAATCACGTATGTCTTCATAACCCACATGCGGAACACGCCGCCGGTAGGCTTCATAAGGATTGCGCAAATGCGCCAGCTCGTCGTAGGCATATCGCCGGCCCGGTTCAGTCGCGGCTCCACGCTTCAGAAGCCCCCGGAGCACTTCGGCCTGAAGATCGGCTTCGTTAGTGCGCCATGCATCGGTGCGCTGAGCCCGGTTTACCATACGCTTCCGGAACAGCGGGGTGTAATCTATTGCCATTTTCTGTGATTTCTATGGATAAGATTCTTTGATTCGCGGCGAGGAGTAAATCGCGTGTTTATTCTTTATCAACTGCAAATTTAATAACATATCTGTCTCTATGCAAGCTTTCGGGGCCTATCATTCACCTTTCGGTGACATCATAGTGGGCTGTAGGAATGGTTTTCAGACTATTTTTTGCACTTATCACAGGGGTTTGTATTATCTTTGCAATGTTTTTACGAGGAGGTCAGATGCCGCACTCCGACTGTCGGCTCAACGCCTCTTGTCTTAACATACACACCCTAAACATCATGACCCGTCTGATCACTGCGCTTCTCTGCGTATTTCTCGCCTCGGCGTACACCTTCAGGTCAGCCGCCCAGCTTCTTTCTGTCAGGGGACAGGAGGAATTTGTCGACTCGCTCAAACACGAACTCGACTTCGGGCCCTATTTCGGCCTTTATAAAGACAACTATTTCACCGTAGGTACTGCTTTAGGTAAAAGACCTACACGTACCAATTCGGATGTGAAATTCCAGATTTCACTGGCCATACGTATCACCAACGAGATACTGCCGTGGCATTCCTATCTTTTTCTGATGTACACGCAGAAAACATTTTGGAACGTATTTGAAAACTCCATGCCCATGCGTGACCTGAATTTCAATCCCGGTATCGGCTGGACCAAACCCTTTTTCAGCAAAGACCGCTATGTAGGAAAAATGACAGTGTTGCTCGAACACGAAAGTAACGGCCGGGACAGTATACAGAGCCGCAGCTGGAACCGTATCGCTCTGTGCGGTTCGACTATAGTCAATGACTGGCTCATGGTACACTCCAAATTCTGGATTCCTATTGTAGACGGCGAGAACAACCGTGACATCCTCAATTATACAGGTCTGTGGCAGGCCGGAGCGGTGTTCAATACCCGCGACCATGAGTTCTCATGGGGTATAACGCTTATGAAGCGCAAAGGCTGGAATCTGAATTTCAACACAGTGCTGGAATTCACATGGCGTGTACACGACAAATCGAACCTCAATCTCTTCTTCCAATATTATAACGGATACGGCGAAAATCTGCTTGATTACAACCAATACCACTCGCGTTTGCGTGCGGGACTTGTATTCAAACCCAAGTTCTTCTCCGAATTCTAAAGTTCACCAATTACCGTTTATCGTGACTGACAATTATTTCTTTACTTTCGATTTCCAGCTTATATGCTGGTGTCTTATCGGGGCCGCCATACTCTGCGGAGCATTAGTATGGTGGCTTATAGCGCCTTTCAGACGCACAGCAGCGACATCTGTATACGTGCCTACCGAGGCGCCAAGTACAACTTCGCACCCTGCCCTCACGGTCATAGTCTACGCATCGGCTCATCTTGACGAACTCGATGCCTATCTGGAGAAACTTATGCATCAGGACTATACCAATTTCGATGTAGTATTGGTCTACGATTCCGGTGCATCAGCCACAGCGGCTATCTCAGAACACTATAACGCTCTCTATGAGAATCTATACTTCACGTTTATTCCGCCGGAGTCACACCATCTGAGCCGACGGAAACTGGCTGTAACACTTGGAGTGAAAGCCGCTAAAGGAGACGTGGTGATCACGACCGATACCGAATATACCATACCCTCGGATTCGTGGCTGTCAGAGATGATGGATCCCTTTACCCGTGACGCTTCTACGGAAGTTGTGTTAGGTTTCACCCGCTATGATTTCAAAGAACTCAGCGGTGCTTCGCGCTGGTATCGTCAGTTTGACGCTGTGCTGACTTCAGCCATGTGGTTAGGCTACGCCATAGGCGGCCGGCCTTATCGCGGTGACGGTGCTAACTTAGCTTTTATGAAGCATCTGTTTTTTGAACAGAAAGGCTTTGCACGTACTCTCACCTTACAGACCGGCTATGAGGATGTATTTGTCAACGACATCACTTCCTCTGACAATACAGCTGTCATGCTGAGTCCTGACTCCGTACTTACAGCTTACTGGAATGGAGATGCTTCACGTATGTGGACCGACCGCAAGGAACGCGCCGATTTCTCTGCCCGCTGGCTGCCAAGTGCTCCTTTCCTACGGGCAGGTGCCATATCGGCTATGCAGTGGGGCGTGGCCGGGTGCTGTATCGCTGCCGGCATTATCGGTCTGCCGAGCCTGATACCGGCTATATTAGCCCTGATAGTACTCATTACTTTCTGGATTTACGAAATTATATTATACAGAAAAGTGGCTGCACGCCTGCAAGCTGTAAAACTCTGCCTGTCGCTGCCACTATTCTGGCTTTGGCACCCTGTGGGCAATCTGCTGTTCCGCTGGCGTCACCGCCCTGACCGTTTCAAGAACTATGCTTTCTGAAAAATGTACCGATATTGCTGGGGGCCGGACATAACGAATAATTGTTATGTCCGGCCCTCAGCAATGTCGGTACATTCGCCACAAACGT
>CAMWVA010000196.1 GCA_947177575.1 uncultured Porphyromonadaceae bacterium
GGCCGGGATACGAAGCTTCGTATCCCGGCCTGTCCTTATATAACGAATTTTATTATATCATAATCAACGAGCTACCTTAAGACTGAAAGTATTACCGGCTGTGTCTGTAGCACGTACTACATATACACCTGAATTCAACGGAGTACCGAACATACCTGTAGCTTTATCAGCACTCATTATCAGTCGACCGGACATATCATATACCTTGACATCACTCAGACATTGTGAGCTAACAAGATTACCGGATTTATCAAAGCGGATAACAGCATTATCCTCACTTACTGTTCCGACTGAAAGCTTTGTACCCGGTATATTTATAAAACAGCCCCAGGCCATCAGTGAATAAGTTGAATCCCAAGAAGCACCGTTCCAGAAGACTATATATTCCATATCAGATGATGCGTATGCCGAACCTGTGTATCGGAACTCTCCCTCTATAGTTTCACCTGTCCACGGATCAAACTTGGAAACTTCTTTTACAAGAGTCTCTTCCACCCACATTGCAAGAAAATCTGACTTCTCAGCCAACCAGTCGTAGAGATTAACGTAGCTCTTATCAGCTATATTCAATACATAACCGGTTGCAGGTACTCCGTTTGGATCTGTCGCAGTCAGAATCACATCATTATTAGGTACAGATACTGCAAGCAGCGACTGACCTTCGTGAGCATATTCAGTAAGTGTCTGATCAGCTACTTTGATAGTACAAGGAACATTGGTAGTCTTAGGATTCCATGCCTCAGGATTACTGGTATCACGCACTTCACGAGTACATACGTATGTCTTTCCGTCAGGAGTCATACGTACATTATTGAACATAAATTTCGGTGCCGTTTCATAAACTTCGGAATACATCTTCTGGAAAGCATCAAAAGCTGCCCACCATACAGCATATTCCTCATCATAAACAGCCTTATCTGCTTCATATTTGGCCAGCTCCTCGGGTGTCATATAATCCGTTATTTCAGGAAATACCGTAGTCTCTCCATTATAGAAGGCATTAATAGCAGCTAAATATTCCGCAAATGCTTCTTCACTCATATATTCCTCCTGAACTGGCATAGCAGGCATCTCTCCCGGGAAAGGCATCAATTCTCCTTTAGGCTTAAACTGTTCCTCAAGCAGAATAGTGTAACTCCAGTTACCATCTTCTGCCTGAGTATAAACTATAGGATAATTCAGCATACCCATACCGTCAGATACTTGTCCGGCTATAGTACGTCCATCTTCACTGATATATATCGCTGTTATATACTGAGGTACACGTCCTGTCAGGTCCAAACTCGGGTAAGGAAGCTGTACACACTCACCGTAACCTCCGTCAGCATCACGATCCCAATAAGCCGGTGCCATCATCAGATTATCTCCCTCAGCAGCGAATGCATTGAAGCCTACACTTCCACAGATTCTCGATCCGTCAGGAGTGATAGCATTAGCCATGTTCATCATGTTCAGATCGGGTACATCTAACATATACCATTCTCCGTCTTCCCAGTAAGCAGCGTTAAGATCATCGCCTACTATACCCACTACGGTACCGTCGTTACTTATAGAGTTACCTTGACCGCAGCTATAGCTGGTTGTTTCATCACCATAAACATGTCCCTCCTCACCACTATAAAAAGAGTGAGAATCCATAATTGTCATCTTACCGTTAAGGTCAGATACAGCATATTCCCCGTTAGGAGAAAGATAGCGGAAACTGATATTATCATACGTCATAGGAGGGATAATAATCGCCATTGCGCTCAGGCTCAAAGCTGAGAGCATACAGGTTGATAGTAAATGTTTGGTCATAAGATAAAAGTTAGTTATGATTAGATTGTTAACTTTTGCAAAGTAAATCTTTTTTTTGCAAAATTCCAAGACCTTATATCTTTTTTATATCAACCTGTTGCAACCATTACGATGGTGTGACACCGCGCATACGGTCCTCGAAAGCTGACAGTGCTGCCTTCGCGCCTTCGCCCATAGCTATAACTATCTGTTTATAAGCTACGTCTGTTACATCACCCGCTGCATATATACCGCTTACCTGTGTACGTCCTGATTTATCTGTCTCTATTTCTTTGCGTGCATTAAGTGGCACAGCATCAGCAAATACCTTACTATTTGGAGTAAGTCCTATCTGTACAAATACGCCTGATACTTCATAGTCCTTTACCTCATCGGTATTACGGTCTTTCACAGTTATAGCCGTTACGTTGCGTCCGTTGCCTTTTACCTCGGTCACTGCCGACGAAAGATGTATATCTACATTATCAAACTCTGCCAGCTTCTTCTGAAGTACCTCATCGGCTTTCAGAGTATCAAGAAATTCAAATACATCAACGTGTGTACATATTGACGCAAGGTCTATAGCTGCCTCTATACCAGAATTACCGCCGCCTATGACAGCCACTCGTTTACCCGCATAGAACGGACCATCACAATGAGTGCAGAAAGCTACTCCCTTTCCTATATATTGCTCCTCACCGGGCACCTGCAGCCGACGCCATGACGCTCCGGTTGCCACTATCACTGCTGGCGCTTCGAAATTCTCGCCACTGTCACAAGTAAGACGTTTAACTGGACCACTGAAGTCTACTTTGGTTATCTCACGATTATCGAAGACTCCTATATTGTAATGATCAAGCAACTTCCTTAGGTCGGCAGCAAGCACAGGACCGGTAGTCAAAGGCACAGAAATCAGGTTTTCAATATCAGTCGTATCTTTTACCTGTCCTCCTATACGTCCGGCGACAACACCTACTGTCATTCCCTTGCGTGCAAGATAGACAGCAGCCGTTACTCCTGCCGGACCACCTCCGGCTACTACAGCATCAAAACCTAACGGCGTATCATCTTTCACACCGTTATCCTTACTACTACCAAACATCTTCTCAAGCTTACCTACAAGCTCTCCCATTGATGCCTGACCTACATTAAGCAGTTCGCCGTTGGCATACACTGTCGGCACACCATTCACATTATAATCTTTCACCATCTGTGGTGCTACTCCCCCGTCTATCACCGTATTTTTGATTTGTCTGTTAAGCAGAGCAATGACATTAAGTGACTGCACCACATCCGGACATATCGAACAAGTCAGTGATACGAAACTAAATATATCCACTGGGCCGGTAATAGCTTCGATACGGGTCTGAAGTGCCTCATCAGGCAGATTCCGCCCCTGGCCTCCTGCATTGAGCACAGCTAATATAAGTGAACTAAACTCATGTCCACCCGGAATACCACAGAACTCAACTCCAAGTGGCTCACCTCCACGCCACAGTTCCACTACAGGAGCTCCCTCCTGAGTTGGTGTGTCCTCTACATGCATACTCAGTGATTCGGAAGCACTAACAAAGTCTCCTATAAATTCTTCCATCTCCTTACGGCTCTGGCTTCCGGCTACTCCTTTTACAAGCAGCATTATAGGTGTGGTAAACGTAGCGAATATATTCTTAAGCTGCTCTATAGTGTCTTTATCCAGTCTCATTTTCGATAATTTTTTATACTGTCTTATTTAAAGTTTATACTATCTTATTTAGAGAAAGGCCCGCACTCTTCAGATTACAGGGTGCGGGCCTTTCGGCTATATCATAATTTATAATTCTACTGCCTTACATCAAATCTTACCTACAAGATCAATCGAAGGCTTCAATGTAGCAGCACCCTCTTTCCACTTGGCAGGACATACCTCACCGGGATGAGCAGCTACAAACTGTGCGGCTTCAACCTTACGTAGTAATTCGTCAGCATTACGGCCTATACTTGTATCCTGTATCTCAACAAGCTTAATCAAACCTTCTGGGTCACTTACAAAAGTGCCACGATAAGCCATACCGCTCTGTTCTTCCATAACACCGAAAGCTCGGGCAAGTAAACCTGTCGGATCGGCTAACATCGGATAATTGATTTTCTTAATGCTATCTGAAGTATCATGCCATGCCTTATGTACAAAGTGAGAATCAGTACTTACCGAATACACCTCTACTCCCATTGATTTCAGCTTGTCATACTTCTCAGCCAAGTCTACTAACTCTGTAGGACATACAAAAGTGAAGTCAGCAGGATAGAAGAAAAATACTGCCCACTTACCAAGGACATCTTTATCGGTTACAGTCTCGAATTTACCGTCATGATAGGCTTGTACCGTAAATTCCGGTATGTGAGTGTTGATGATTGTCTGCATATCTTTATTATTTTTATATTGTGTTTTTCTCTTCTATTGTGTTTTTCTCGTTTGTCTTCACCTTTAAAACATTTTATTCTATCAAAAGTTCACTCTCTGTATCCCTCCAGTTCATGTATCCAGTATGCGAAATGCACCCGGTGCGTTAGATACACCCAGTGTGCGAGCTTCAGCTCGCCATCCTCCACCCACAGCCATCCGCTCACAGTTCTCCACCGCCCACAGTCGTTTGCCAGCACCTCCCGCCTTCCAGCCTACCTCCTGGTTCTGTGCGCGAGCTTCAGCTCGCCATCCACCGCCCACAGCCATCCACCGCCCACAGCCATCCACCGCTCTCCACCACCCACAGTTATCC
>CAMWVA010000197.1 GCA_947177575.1 uncultured Porphyromonadaceae bacterium
GGGTTAGAACTCGGAGCTGAAGTGGAAGCGGATCTTGGGGAAGTCGTTTTGGGCCATCTGGAGGACGTAGTTGGAGTCGGCGAGGAAGACATCGCGGCCTTCTTTGTCTTTGGCCATGAATTGGTGCTTGCGCTTTTTGAAGGCTTCGAGGGCGGCGGGGTCGTCGCTGTCAATCCAGCAGGCTTTGTAGAGGCTGATGGGTTCCCAGCGGCATTGGGCTCCGTATTCATGCAGCAGGCGGTATTGTATGACTTCAAATTGAAGCTGACCTACGGTGCCGATTATCTTGCGTCCGTTGAATTGGTTGGTGAATATCTGTGCCACACCTTCGTCCATAAGTTGGTTGATGCCTTTGTCAAGCTGTTTTGACTTCATGGGGTCGGCATTCTCGATATATTTGAACATCTCGGGTGAGAAGGAGGGCAGACCTTTGAAGTGGAGTAGTTCTCCGCCGGTGAGTGTGTCGCCTATCTTGAAGTTGCCTGTGTCGGGAATACCTACAATATCACCGGGGAAGGCTTCGTCAACCACACTCTTTTTCTGAGCCATGAAGGCGGTAGGAGCTGCGAAGCGCATCATTTTGTCGTGACGTACATGGCGATAGTTGACGTTGCGTTCGAATTTGCCTGAGCATACTTTGCAGAAAGCGATACAGGAGCGGTGATTCGGGTCCATGTTGGCGTGTATCTTAAAGATAAAGCCGGTGAACGCCTCTTCTTCAGGACGCACTTCGCGTTCGACAGCTTCGACAGGTCGCGGAGACGGGGCTATCTTAACGAAGCAGTCGAGTAGCTCTTTCACACCGAAGGTGTTGAGAGCCGAACCGAAAAACACCGGTGCCACTTCACCACGCAGGTAAGCTTCGGGGTCAAATTCGGGATAAACACCGTCGATAAGCTCAATATCCTCGCGCAGTTTGGCAGCGTCAGCTTCTCCTACCATTTCGTCAATGAGTGGCGAGGATATATCGTCTATTTCCACACGTTCGCTTACAGTTTGTTTTGAAGGTGTGAACAGGTCGAGTCCATGCTCATATATATTATAGACACCTTTAAACTTAGCTCCTATATTTATAGGCCATGACAGGGGGCGTACTGAAATCTTGAGTTCCTGTTCGAGTTCGTCAAGTATATCGAAAGGGTCACGGCCTTCGCGGTCGAGCTTATTGACGAATATGATGACAGGAGTATTGCGCATACGGCACACCTCCATAAGACGACGTGTCTGTGTCTCGACACCTTTTGCCACATCGACAACAATGATGACCGAATCGACAGCCGTAAGGGTACGGAATGTATCTTCGGCGAAATCCTGGTGACCCGGAGTATCGAGAATATTGATTTTGTAGTCGCCGTAGTTAAAGCCCATTACTGAAGTGGCAACCGAAATGCCGCGTTGCTTCTCGATTTCCATCCAGTCGGAGGTAGCGGTTTTTTTGATTTTATTGCTTTTGACGGCTCCGGCCACATGTATCGCTCCACCGAAAAGGAGGAGTTTTTCGGTCAGTGTCGTCTTGCCGGCATCAGGGTGCGAGATGATGGCGAAGGTGCGCCGGCGAGCTATTTCTTTGGTGAGTTCTTCGCTCATAGATAGGAATGTAAGAATTGTAGAAGTTATGGGAGAGGAGGGAGGAGTTGGAGAGACAGAGGAGAGTGAAGGAGGTCAGATTTTTTTGAGATTTGAGAGACAGCGGCGTAATGAATCATGCCAATATGGGATTTCGAGGCCGTAGACACGCTTGATTTTCGCTTTGTTCAGTACTGAATAGAGCGGGCGGGTGGCAGCTGTACGGTATTCTGACGAAGACACGGGTGTAACTTTGATGTCACGACCGGTGTAATAGAATATTGCTTTAGCGAAATCATACCATGAAGCTACACCTTCGTCAGTGAAATTGAATATACCGGATACCCATTTCCCGGACTTGAGTATGGTGTAGATGGCATCCGCGAGGTCTCCGGCGTATGTGGGAGTACCTATCTGGTCGCAGACCACACGTAATTCAGGTTTCTCTTCAGCCAGACGCAGCATGGTCAGTACGAAGTTGTTGCCATGTTCGGAATATAACCAGGAAGTACGCAGTATGATTGAATCCGGACAGAAGGCAGTAAGGACACCTTCACCCTCAAGTTTCGTGCGACCGTATATAGAGTGAGGGTATGGTTCGTCACTCTCAGCGTAAGGACGGCAGTTATCACCCGAGAATACATAATCAGTCGATATGTGAATGACACGTACGCGGTGTTTGCGTGCCGCTTCTGCCAGATAGCGAACCGCTTCGGTGTTGATACGTGCAGCAAGAAGATCCTGCTTTTCGGCAAGATCTACAGCAGTATAAGCGGCGCAGTTGATAATGACATCAAAACCGGCGCCGGCGAGGAACGGTCCGATAGCCTCGCGGTCGGTTATGTCGAGGGTGTCGGAGTCGGTAGGGACTATCTGAATGTCCGGGTCGTCAGAGAGGCGATGCTGTAAAGCGCGGCCCAACTGGCCGTGCGCTCCTGTAATAAGTATTTTCATATTCCGGAGTGATATGAGGAGAGAAGGGGTTTTTCATGAGCTTTCTGCCGGCGATTAATTGTCGGTGAAGAGTTCGTTGTTGAAATCCTTCTTATAGTAATGCGACAGAACAGCGAGGTATTTCGATATCTGTTGCATAGCCTTAAGGGTTTCTTCAGAAATCTCCTTGCCCTGAAGACGTAGCAGCAACATACCGTAGAGGGCATCGAAACATGATTCAATCTCATCTTTCTTATTGTCGCCGGCTTTAGCGCGTATCTCAACTATATAAGGAAGAGTAGCGTAGAACTGGGCATTATATGTGGCATATTTCGGATCAGCCATAAGACGACGGTGCAGGTCTTCAAGTGCCAGAATGACATTCTTGTTGATCTGCAGATGTCCGGAGCTGACCACACCTTCGCGCCGCATCATGTCGATAAGCGATTCGTACCACTCTCTCATCTCTTTACGCTGGGAGTCTGTGAGACCGGTATAGTGATCGATGATGTTTGTCTGAATCTTGTCTATGTCAAGATCGTTGGCGCGGATGAGATCTTCTATCTGCCACATATAGAGCAGGTATTCCGCAATATTCTCTTTTTTCTTAGCCGAGGCGGTTATCATAAGTGCAAAATTACAAAATTTTCGTTATTTTTACAACAAGCAATTCACCCCTGAGGTTGCTTTGCGGGTGATGAGGTTATTTTGTTTACTATATAATTTAATTTTTACTATATAATTTAATTAAGGAGTAATTCTGATTAAAAATGATTCGACTCACTTATATATATCATGACTGCTTTGTGCTTGAGACGTCGCAGGCAGTCGTAGTGTTTGATTATTGGCGTGACACTGCCGGAACGCAGCGGGGCGAATTGCCGAGTTTTTTTGATTCATTGCCCGAGGAGCTGCCTGTCTATGTGATGGTGTCACATCATCATAAGGACCACTACTCCCGCGATATTTTTGAATGGGACCGTCTGAGGAAGGGTATTCATTATATACTGAGTCGTGATACTGCCAAAAGTGCCAGGCCATATATCAGTGCCGATTCTCATTATGCCGGATATAAAGTGGCTGCCGAACAGGTGACGGTGCTTAGACCCGGTGAGAAAGCAGTGCTGCCGGGGGTGAGGGTATATGCCTACGGTTCGACTGATACAGGCAATTCGTGGGTGGTGGAAAGTGATGGCTTTAGTGTGATGCATGCCGGTGACCTTAATGCCTGGATATGGAAAGATGAATCAACTGAGGCTGAGGTACGCAAAGCGATAGGAGATTTTCGGGCTGTGCTGCGTATCATAGCTGCTGACTGGCCACGGCTTGATGTGTGTATGTTTCCGGTTGATTCGCGCATAGGCACCGATTACTGGACGGGGGCTGCTATGCTGGTAAGAGCCATTGATGTAGGGGTCTTTATTCCGATGCACTTCGAGTTGGGAGAGAGCCCTGAAGAAGTGGAGCAGCGGCATCGTGATGCCGCTGACTTCGGGGCATACGCTAATCGGGAGAGAGGGGAGTATGTAATGCTTGGAGCTGGCGGGAGTTATTGGAGAGGAGAGAGATGAAGCTTGCGGAGGCGGAACGGGGCAGAGCCCCGGGCGGGAACCAGCTTCGCGCTGGTAATGGAGGCGGCTGTTTTAGCTGCGCGGCTGGCGGCGGAGGCGGAACGGGGCAGAGCCCCGGGCGGGAACCAGCTTCGCGCTGGTAATG
>CAMWVA010000198.1 GCA_947177575.1 uncultured Porphyromonadaceae bacterium
TGCGGAGTGCAATATGATGAAAAAAATGTGATACTGATACGATATTTCATCGATTTTATGTAGATTTGCATTTTGATAGTGTGTTATATGCTATGGAGACACGGTATTCATGGTGCCAATGTCATCCGTACTTGAAAAAGACATATCAAATCAGAACTGACAGACAAAGAATATTACAATATGGCAATTCAGCAGGAACTCTCCGAACAGGAAATCGGACGTCGCCAGAGTATGCAGGCACTGCGCGACATGGGTATAGAACCCTATCCCGCTGCCGAGTATCCCGTGACAGGATATTCGGTGGAAATCAAGGAAAACTTTGACGATAATCTCACTCCGCCGCGCGAGGTCAGTGTAGCGGGCCGTATCATGAGCCGTCGTATCATGGGTAAGGCAAGCTTTGTTGAGCTTCAGGACTCCGAAGGTCGTATACAGGTGTATATCAGCCGTGATGACCTGTGTCCGGGCGAGAATAAGGATATGTATAACGTGGTGTTCAAGAAACTCCTTGACATAGGTGACTTTATCGGTGTAAAGGGTTATGTATTCCGTACGCAGAAAGGTGAAATTTCGGTACATGCCAGTGAGCTGACCGTGCTCGGCAAGAGTCTGCGTCCGCTGCCTATCGTCAAAATGAAAGACGGTAAGGCATACGATGCCTTCACTGACCCGGAACAACGTTACCGCCGCCGCTATGTTGACCTTGTGGTGAATCCGGGTGTGAAGGAGATATTCCTGAAGCGTACACGTATGTTCAACTCTATGCGCGACTTCTTTAACGCTCACGGTTATGTGGAGGTAGATACTCCTATACTACAGTCGATACCGGGCGGTGCCTCGGCACGTCCGTTTATCACACATCATAACTCTCTCGATATTGACCTCTATATGCGTATAGCCGATGAGCTTTATCTGAAGCGTCTGATAGTAGGAGGTTTTGAAGGTGTGTATGAGTTTTCGAGGAATTTCCGTAACGAAGGTATGGACCGCACCCACAATCCGGAGTTTACGGCTATGGAGATATACGTAGCTTACAAGGATTATAACTGGATGATGGACTTCACCGAGCGTATGTTGGAAAAGATAGCCATAGATGTCAACGGTTCGACAGAAGTGCAGGTAGGTGACAACGTGATAAATTTCAAGGCTCCCTATCCGCGTGTAACCATGACACAGGCCATACTCGACGCCACAGGTTTCGACATAACCGGCAAAACCGAGGAGGAATTGCGTGCTTTCTGCAAGGCTAACGGTATAGAAGTCGAAGACTCGATGGGCAAAGGAAAACTGATAGACGAGATTTTCGGCGAGAAGTGCGAGGGCAATTTCATACAGCCTACATTCATCATTGACTATCCTATAGAGATGTCACCGCTTACCAAGCGTCACCGTCATAATCCCGAACTTACCGAACGTTTCGAACTTATGGTAAACGGTAAGGAATTAGCCAATGCCTACAGCGAGCTGAATGACCCGATTGACCAGTATGAGCGCTTCGTAGAACAGATGAAACTTTCTGACAAGGGTGACGACGAGGCTATGATAATCGACCATGACTTTATCCGCGCTCTTGAGTACGGTATGCCGCCGACATCAGGCTTAGGTGTGGGCATGGACCGTCTCGCCATGCTGCTTACAGGCCAGACCACCATACAGGAAGTGCTGTTGTTCCCTCAGATGCGTCCCGAAAAGAAACAGACCAAAGCCGAGGGTGACGAAGCCGCTGCAGGTGACGAAAATCCCGCACAGGTATGAGTACGATAGGCAGAATAGCAGTGTTGGGTGGCGGAAGCTGGGCCACCGCACTTGCCAAACTGTTAGCAGCCAATACCGACAGGCTGCTGTGGTATATGCGTCGCCGTGACCGTATAGAAGGTTTCATAAAATACGGTCATAATCCGATGTATCTGACCGATGTCAATTTCGACACGGCACGTATAGATTTCAGCGATGATATAAACGAGGTATGCAGCCATGCCGACACGCTGGTTGTGGCGGTGCCGTCACCTTATCTGAAAACGCATATTGACAATCTTACAGTAGATATTTCGGGTAAGAATATAGTTTCGGCTGTCAAGGGTATAGTGCCGGATGACAATCTGATAGTCACCGATTACTTTATGAAGCGTTTCGGTTGCGCCGAACAGAATCTTATGGTGATAGGCGGTCCCTGTCATGCCGAAGAGGTAGCTCTCGACCGTCTGAGCTATCTTACCATCGGTTGTCATGACCTGCATAAGAGTGCCGAATTTGCAGCCTGTCTCGCCGGTAAGAAGATGAAGACTATAACCAGTTCCGATGTTGAAGGTATAGAATACGGTGCTGTGCTCAAGAATGTCTACGCCATAGCCGCCGGTATAATCAGCGGTATGAAAGCAGGCGACAATTTTATGGCAATGATGGTATGCAACGCCGTGCGGGAAATGCGCCGTTTCGTAGATGCTATATCACCTATAGAGCGTGACATCTGCCGTTCGGCCTATTTAGGCGACCTGCTTGTGACATCGTACAGCCGTTTCTCGCGCAATCATAACTTCGGTGCTATGATAGGTAAGGGACTGAGTGTCAAAGCAGCCATTATGGAAATGGATATGGTGGCCGAAGGTTATTACGGTACCAAGTGCATACATGAAGTCAACGCACAGCGCTGCGGTGTCGACATGCCGATAGCCGAGTGTGTCTACTCGATACTTTATGAAGGCCGCAATCCGCGCAGAGCCCTGCGTTCGATATCCGACTGTTTTAAGTGAATATAAGCCGTCCGCCGACTGAACAAAACAGCCTCCGGACGGCTTATATTATCAGATAACCTATTATAAAGACAATGAAAACAATCGATCTTGATATTCAGTATGCTGAATATTTCGCTCTCAAGCAGTATGAAGCCCTTAAGGACAAGTCAGTAACCGCTCTTACCACACTCGATATGGGTACAGGTGCCGGTAATGATTTCCTTGGCTGGCAGAAACTTCCCTCGGAAACACCTGCTGACCTTCTCGACCGTATCAACAAGACCGCTGCACGTCTGCGTGCTAACTGCGACTATGTGGTATGCGTCGGTATAGGCGGAAGTTATCTCGGTGCCAAGGCCGTGATTTCAGCACTGTCCAATATGTTTGCTGACTTTTACGGTCCGAAACCTAACGAGCCCAAAGTGCTTTTCGCCGGTCAGAACATCGGTGAGGAATACATGTCAGAACTTTCAAAGCTGCTCGAAGGTAAGAAATTCGGTATTATCGTAATCTCGAAGTCAGGTACAACTACCGAACCTGCCATCGCTTTCCGTATGCTTAAAGACCAGCTCGAAAAGCAGGCCGGTAAGGAAGCTGCCAAAGACCTTATCGTTGCTGTGACCGATGCCAGCAAGGGCGCTCTGCGTACTCTTGCCACTCAGGAAGGTTACGAGACATACGTAATTCCTGACAATGTAGGCGGACGTTTCTCAGTGCTCACTCCGGTAGGTCTGCTGCCTATAGCTGTAGCCGGTTTCGATGTAACTAAGCTTATAGCCGGCGCTGCCGCTATGGAGGAAGCCACTAAGCATCCAGGTGATGACAACATCGCACAGACTTACGCACGTATGCGTAACGCACTTTATGAAAGCGGTAAGAAGATAGAGATACTTGTCAACTTCAATCCCAAACTGCACTACTTCTCGGAGTGGTGGAAACAGCTCTACGGCGAAAGCGAGGGTAAGGAAGGTAAGGGTATATTCCCTGCTTCAGTAGATCTTACCACTGATTTGCACTCGATGGGCCAGTGGATTCAGGAAGGCGAACGTACAATCTTCGAAACTGTGATTTCGGTTGAGGAGCCTTGTGTGGAGCACCGTATCCCCGAGGATGCCGCTAATCTTGACGGTATCAACTATATTGCCGGTAAGCGTGTCGATGAAGTAAACAAGATGGCCGAACTCGGTACTCTGCTTGCCCATGTAGACGGTGGTGTGCCTAATATCCGTATCAAAGTGCACACTCTTGACGAGCACACTATGGGTCAGCTCATTTATTTCTTTGAGAAGGCTTGCGGTATCTCGGGTTATATACTCGGTGTAAATCCTTTCAACCAGCCCGGTGTGGAGGCCTACAAGAAGAACATGTTTGCTCTGCTTGAGAAGCCCGGCTATGAGAAAGAGACTGCCGCTATCAAGGCAAAGCTCTAACTGCCCTT
>CAMWVA010000199.1 GCA_947177575.1 uncultured Porphyromonadaceae bacterium
CTCCGATTCTTCCGACTGCTCCGACCTTTCCGACTGCTCCGATTATTCTGATTCTTCCGATTACTCCGACCCGCCACAGAGCAAGATTGTGAGCAAATTTAGGGTTTACCCTAAATTTTAGTGCGCTCATGCAAAAAGAGTTGCAAAATCTTTTTGATTTATTTGGAGTGTGTCACAAGATGACGTAATTTCGCGTGGAATATTAAATCATAGTGTAATGTTGCTATCCTGTACCCGTACTAAATTCTGGCTTTGGCATCCGTCGGTGAGGCCATATACCCTGATTGCTGTTCTGCTGATAGTGATTTCGGCTGTTTGCACTGGCTGTGGTAAACGCCCTGCTTCCGATCAGCTTTCATCCGATGAGGAAGAAGCTATATATTTACTTGTGGGGCAGCCCTGTTCTGAAGGCGATTATACCACAGCGATAGCACGTGCTGACTCTTTGCTTATTTTACCCCCCATTGCACTTTCTGATACCCTTCGTGCTTTCATAATGATAGATCGCGACGTGGCACTGCTCGAAAGTGGTGACTTTGATCGCGGATTTACATACGCTGACACAGTGATTGAATTCGGGCGTCAGCATGGTGTGGGACTTGCTATAATGCAGGGTTTGCAGAACAGGGGTATTATAAGTCGACGTAGGGGTGATTACGAAAGTGCTATTTCTGACTATACCGAAGCTCTTGAGATAGCTATCGCCGAGCAGGATAAGGAGATGGAGCAAACTTTGGCCGAAATGCTTGCTATAGCCTGTGGCGAACGTGGACGCTATGAAGAAGCATTACAGTTCGGACGCCAGGCACTTAGACTAACCCGTGAGAACGGAGATAGTCTTGGTGAGCTTAGCACGATATCTACTATAGGTGGCATCTTAGCTCGAGATGGACGTTTTGAAAGTGCCATTAGTGAGCTTTTGCCGTATCGTCACCGCTTAGCGGAGGTTAGACCGGTGGCACGGATTAAATATCTTACACCTTTGCTTCGTGCCTATCTCGGTCTTGACTCACTGAAGCGTGTGCGTGAAGTGCTTGATGAGACTTATGAAGCCCTTGAAGGTGTGTCGGAGACATCGCAGTCATATCTTGTGGCTGTCAATACCGAGGCCGAACTTGCCCGCCGTGAAGGACGCTATGCCGACCAGTGGAAATGGCTTGTTCGTGCCGATTCGATAGGGGCTATGGGCACAGGCGGCGAAATGATATACTCGACCCGTGCCGAATGTTTAGCTAATCTCGGTCGTTATGCCGAAGCATACGCTATGGAGTGTAGGGCATTCGCTGCTCTTGACTCGGCACGTACTGACCTTAATGACAGCCGTCTCTCCGAACTCTCGGTGCGTTACGACACACTGAGCAAGGAGGCCGACATTGTGCGTCTCAAGGCACAACGGCTTCTGTGGGCACTTGTGGCTCTCGGGTGTATAGTGGTTATAGCGGTGGGAGTGATATGTGTTATAGCTGTGCGTCGCAGATTGATGCGGCGTCAGGAACGCGAACGGCAGGAAGAATATGTGCGCGGTCTGGAGCAGGAGCGGCAACGTATGGGGCGCGAATTACATGACGATATAGCCGGCAGTCTCGTCGGACTGCAGTGGCAATTGCAGGCGGCGGATGCTCCCGAACCTGCACACCGTGTAGCTGAGATAGCGGGCAGAGTGCGCCGTATGTCGCACGAACTTATGCCGCCGCAGTTCGGTGAACGTACACTTACGCAAATGCTTCTTGACATGGTATCACGTATCAACACATCGCGACGCGGTCAGAGAATCGAGCTTACCGACGAAGGCAGTTTTGATTGGGAGTTGCTTAGTGCTGAAGACAGTCACGAGTTGTACCGTATCGTACAGGAAGCGGTAAATAACGCCTTGCGTCATGGTGACGGCAATGTGACAGTTACCTTAGACGGCGATACTGACCACTTCTCGCTCTCAGTGACAAATCCGCTGCATGCCGGTGCTGTCCGGCCGGAAAATTCCGACGGTGTCGGGCTTCGTTCGCTGCAGGCACGTGTCGCTATACTTGGTGCTGAGCTCAGAGTCAGTGAAGACAAAGGTTATTTCATTCTTACAATAACACGATGATGACGACAACCACAGAAATGCCCGTACTGCTTGTAGTAGATGACCATCCTATAGTGCTTGAAGGTCTGGAGAGCGTATTGACTAAGGTCGGATATAAGGTATTATCGGCTACTTCGGCTGCTAAAGCTATGAATCTTGCCTGTCATTACTCCGATATAGAGGTGTTTATAATTGATATGTCGCTTATGTCCGCTACCGATGGACTCGATTTTGTCAATGCCTTGCGAGAGGCCGGCTTAATGCAGCCTGTCATTATCTACACCATGCATGAGGAACTCTGGCACATCTCGATGCTTCTCGACTCCAAGGTACAGGGAGTGGTACTTAAAGGAGACGACCTTTGCGAACTTCAGACGGCTATACGACGTGTGCGCAGTGGCGGTAGTTATTTCAGCACTTTGTTTGCCGGCCTGTGTCAGGATATTAAGCAGACTAAAGGTCTGATGTCGCGTAAGGACCTCGAAGTGCTGCGACGCCTCAGTGACGGCGAAACCTCGCAGCAAATAGCCTGTGCCCTCGGACTTGGTAGTAAAGCTATTGAATATCATAGAAGTAATATAATCAAAAAACTTGGAGCAAAGAATATGACAGAAGCAATAAGCCGGGCTTTTCAGCTTGGCATGATTCCCTGCCTCGCAGCTTTTACTCTTATATGTGCTCAGGCGGCCGAAAGTGAGCCGCAGTCTGTTGACCTTGGTCTTTCGGTACGCTGGGCTGACCGTAATCTCAATGCCCCTGCGCCTTTGGAAGCAGGAGATTTCTATGCCTTCGGCGAGACATCATCGAAAGATTACTACGATTGGTCTACCTATGAACACTGCATCAACGGCTCATGGTATCAGCATACCTATATAGGCGAGGAGTCAATAGCCGGTACAGAATTTGATGCCGCCTATGTGACACTTGGCGAGGGCTGGCGTATGCCTGTGGTAGAGGAAGTCGAGGAACTGATTGAAACCTGTACTTACGAATGTTTTGAAGCTGAGCCTTACGGCTATATACGTTTTACGGCTCCTAACAACGCTTACATCGACATTCCCTTTGTAGGCTATATGAGTCTCGGTCGGGTGGTCTATGAGAACACTCAGGGTTCTGTGTGGAGCGGTTCGTTTATTGTCGATGAAGGCGAGTTTGAGGATATGGTTTACTATATGAATGCCCCTTTATTCTTCGGCCTTGCCACTTATTATGACCCCTTCATTGAGGAAAGTAGTGTACAGCTCGGCTTTCAGATACGTCCCGTCTACACAGGAGCCGTAGGTGTCGAAGGTATATCAGCCACAGCCGCTGCCGCTACCTCTCCGGAAGTCTATACTCTCGAAGGCATAAAAGTCGGAACGTCCACCGATGGCCTTCCCACCGGCATCTACATCGTACGCCAAGGCAGCGAAGTGCGCAAAATCGCTGTCAGATAATACCTGTCCTTTTGTGAAATAATAATTGTAGGTATGTGTCTTTGACACGTATAAGAGCTACAGCTGTCTAAGATAACTCACAAAATAATTTAGGGAAATACCTAAACTCTGCTGACAGAAGTTTAGGTATTTCCCTAAATTATTGATTTTTAGATTGTTTTATTGCTTAAAAATTTGGAAATTGGCTTAACAAAAGATTAATTTTGTAGCATTAATCTTCTCTGTCGTACTGTTTCGAACAGCTGCGTAATAGCACCGCCAGAGACAAATAAAACAATCTTATATGAAAAAATTTACTTTACTGCTGACGGCAGCCCTGTTCGCGCTGCCGTCCCTGGCCCGCGACTTCGAGTACAACGGCCTTACCTATACCGTCCTCGACGAGGACGCCCGCACCTGCGAGACCAAAGCCGGAGATGAGTGGAATGGGATTACTGGCAATGAAGTTGAAGGTGATCTGGTGATTCCTTCTACTGTTTATGATGGAGATGTGGCATATTCGGTGACTGAAATCGGCGATTATGCTTTCTTTGATTGTGACAATTTAGCTTCTGTAGAAATACCATCGTC
>CAMWVA010000200.1 GCA_947177575.1 uncultured Porphyromonadaceae bacterium
TATATATTCAATCTATACACGTTTATTCATTTTTCCCTTCCCCTTGCGGGGCCCGCCCGCCGCCCGCCCCCCCCGACACTCTGTCTCAGAAATTATAAATCAGATTATTTCGTTTTTAGCGTTTCATCAGCTTACCGGCAGAAATTATATCTTTATGGGCACCATGTACACCGGAAATACGCTTTGCACGCGGTGCGCGGGCTTTTGCTTTAGCCGGAGCATTAGCCTTAGTGTCAGCCATGAGAATGTCTACATCGCCTTCCCACGAACCGGTGATAGAGTAACCCTTAGCTGATTTCAGATTAAAGTCAAGATGAATCTTAGTGTACTGATTTTCGGGATATGATACAGTCACTGTACCGCCGCTGAGCGGAGTCATAACGGTGTTATAGTATTCACCTGTTTCAGGATCTACCTCCACAGCGCTCAGGTCACCATACCAGCTGTAGATAGGACCTGCACCGTAATCAACGAAACCTTTCAGGCCGCCGAATGGCTTGACATCGTTGTCAAGGGTATAAGTGCCTTCTTCAAGAATCTCACCGGCAGAGAAGATGTCGAGCCATAGGTAATCACCCTGGTTGCCACTCTGGTCAATAAGAATCAGTGAGTGCTGTATTACTGACTGTGCTATAGTCTCACCCATTACATAATCGGCACAGATAGTAGTAGGAGTAAAGTTGAGTTCCACGTTTTCGGTAAGAGTATCGGCTGCATCGATACCGGGGAAGTCGTTATCACAGTAATTTCTTATATCGGGTGTGCCGTCATAAGAACCCGTCAGACGAATACCTTTATCGGATACCAAATCAAATTCGATATGAGTGCCGTTACCGCTTACAGTATATGTACCCTCGGTGAAGTAAGCTAACTGACGTCTTCCGTCATTTGCAAGATACATAAGATAAGTACCCTTAGGATAGGGAGTACCCCACATGTCTATTTCACCTCCGCGACCGAAAGTAAAAGGCATATAGGTATTCTCTTTTATCTCGTCACGCCATTCAGCGACATAAGTACCGTCGATAAGACGTACAGGCTTATAATTGAGAGGATCATCTACTTTAGGCTGATACATGTCAAGATTGAGCCAGTAACCTTCTATCTGACTACCATATTCATCGAATGTACCTGTATAAAGCTGTACAGTCAGGTCATCGGCGAAAGGCAGGAACCAGTTACCATAGAAACGGCCCTGAGCACCTTCGAAGGTGATGTTCTGATCTTCAGTGAAATCTTCACTTACTGTCGAACCTGCGATGAACTTCATCTCACCCTGATAGCGTACAGCTACCTGAGTGCCGTCAAGTGTGACGAGTTCGGCACGCAAGTCATACTGTCCGGGAGCTGTATGACGTACATCGACTGTACCGTTGATAAGATATAACTGAAGGATATCGTCTGCCCCCTCACCAAGGCGCATCCATGCTGTTGATTTCTGGATGTCCCATGTTCCGGCACCGTTATTTACGCCGGCGGCGGCACGGTAATATCCGGCAGGTACAACAGCGTCATAGCGGTCTTCGCTTTGAGTACCTACAAGAGCTAATGACACCTGGAGGTCACCTATCTCTTTAGGCATACCTTCGGCATCGACTTCACCTGTGGCTACTGAGAGTTCGTAGACACCTGATGTACCGCTGAGACGATATATACCCTCAACAAAATTATCACACTCCAGATAACGGGGAGCTTCTTCAAACTTGATACTACCCACATCGGAGGTAGCGAAAACAGTCTTCTCGCCATCTTTGGTTGTCACCACAACCTGATACTGCTGGGCGAAAGCCGGGTAGCAGGCAGCCACAGCGAGCATGGCCAATATATTTCTTCTCATAATGTCAGTCGGCTTATTTAATTATTTTGAACGATTGACCCTTAGCTGTGAACACGTATGCACCGGCATTCCAGCCCTGTGTGTTGACTACTGCTGAGCCTGTAGGGTCTGCTGCTGCTGTGGCTACACGACGACCGGCAAGGTCATAGACCATGACGGGAGCGTTCGGTTCAAGTCCGGCCACTGTCACGATTCCGTTAACAAGACGTACACTCAGTGACGGAGTTACTTTTGTGTTGCTGATACCGGTTGATATATTGGTGAAAGTAAAGCTGACACCTTCCGACATTGGATATACCACACGGGTTTCATCGATATCGGTCAGTACGAGGTCATTACCTTCAAAGGTCACAACAGGTTCGACTGAAAAGCTGTATTCTACGCTCTGTCCGTCGCCGG
Organism: uncultured Porphyromonadaceae bacterium; assembly: GCA_947177575.1. Classification (GTDB taxonomy): domain Bacteria; phylum Bacteroidota; class Bacteroidia; order Bacteroidales; family Muribaculaceae; genus Lepagella. The sequence goes on from CAMWVA010000200.1 coordinate 2,237, forward strand.
TATGCACCACCAGATTGGCAGTGCCCAAATCGTCCTGAGCCAATGCACTTCCGGCAAAGGCGATGGCCAATGTTAAAGCGCTTATTATTTTTTTCATAGTCTGAATAGTCTGAAATTAGTTAGAAGTTAATTTCACCCTCGTAAGATACGACAGCTTTACGGCCGTTTTCGAGTGTGAGATCCATAGTTATGGTATAGACACCGTTGTTTTCCTCAACTGTGACAGGACCGGTATATTGATTTGTCGAGTAAGGAGTATAAAGAGTGAGTGAGCTTCTCGGACCGTATGTGCCGGGAGTACATTCTTCTGAATACTCATAGACACCCGGAGTCAGAGATGTGGCATCAGCTGCATTGAAGAAATCGGTTATCATTTCGACAGACCAGTTAGTGTCATTGAAACGGATGTAGAACTCACCGGGCTGCGGGTCATTGATTTCAACCACTGTGGCAGCTGAAAGCGCTATTTCAAGAAGCGGCGAATAGCCAGGCAGCGTACCAGAATATGTAGCATTAAATTCGGTCTCATCATCAAGTGTCAGTGCAAACGAGATGACGTAGTTATTACCGTCAAGTGTGACAGTCATCTCGCCGGCAGTGATAGCAGCCTTGTTGCCGTTAAGCGTTACCCAAGACCAGTCAGGATCGGTGTCGAAAGTCCATTCGTCATTGGAGGGACTGGCGGTGTAGACGCCTGGCTCAAGATATTCGGCAGTGTCCGGCCCACAGAGATAAAGCTGTAACTCGGTGCCGTTGTCGTCAGTAAACGTAAGGTCTGCACGACCGCCAGAATACGCATATACGGAAGCTGCTGTTAAAGTTACTGTACTCGGGTCAGGAGTAGGATTCAGGAACTTGATTTCACCCTCATAAGTTACAATAGCTTTACGTCCGCTTTCGAGTGTGAGATCCATAGTTATACTATAGACACTACCGTTCTTTTCGACTGTAACGTTACCGTTATAATGGTTGGTTGAATAAGGATTGTAAACAGAGAGTGAGCTCTTCGGACCGTATGTGCCGGGAGTACATGCGTCTGAGTATTCATAAACACCCGGAGTCAGAGATGTGGCATCAGCTGCGTCGAAGAAGTCAGTCACCATTTCAAAAGACCAGTTAGTATCATTGAAACGGATGTAGAACTCACCGGATTCCGGATCATTGATTTCTACTTGTGTGGCTTCTGTAGCTTTTAACTCGAGAAGCGGTGAATAACCGGCCAGCGGACCGGAGTACACAGCGTTGAATTCAGTCTCGCCGTCAAGAGTCAGTGCAAACGATATTACATAATCGTTGCCGTCAAGTGCAACGGTTATCTCGCCGGCAGTGATAGCAGACTTGTTGCCGTTAAGCGTTACCCAAGACCAGTTAGGGTCGGTGTCGAAAGTCCATTCGCTGTTTGTCGGGCTTGCGGTGTAGACTCCTGCCTCAAGGTATTCGGCAGTAGTCGGACCACAGAGGAAAAGCTGTAACTCGGCGCCGTTGCTGTCAGTAAACGTAAGGTCAGTACGGCCGGAGGAATACGGGCGTGCGGAAGCCGTTGTGAATGTCACTGTACCCGGATCAGGGTTTGAAATCTCGACAAACGAGACCTCGCTGACATAGTCGATGTTGAACTTTGTCATGAGTCCTTCGGTGTCGGTCACGGTCATGGTTTGAGCCTGAGCTGTAACCACAAACGTTCCCGCCGCAAAAAGGGTGGCAAGGAATTTGTTCATAGATTATTGAGGTTAATGTTAGCAAGT
>CAMWVA010000201.1 GCA_947177575.1 uncultured Porphyromonadaceae bacterium
TTATAAATTTTTCCAAAAGAGCCTGATATGTTCATTTATTTTTCTGAATTACTTACAATTTAAATGTTTTTTATAGTCGTCAAACAAAAAATTATTAATTTTGCCCTGTAAAGAGACAACTGCATAAATTCTGTTTAACCCAAATAAGTTTTCCGAATACGTTATGAAGAGAATTTTTTCGGCACTCGGTCTGATCGGTGCCCTCCTGTTTTCAGCATGTGGCGGAAAAGGCAATGCCGGCAACGCTGCTACCGAAGAACGTGATTCCACCTTTACAACCGTGAAACATCCCGAATGGAGCCGCAACGCTGTCATTTATGAAGTAAACCTCCGTCAGTATTCCGATGACGGTTCGGTTAATTCTTTCGCCGAACAGCTGCCGCGTCTCAAGGACCTCGGCGTCGATATACTCTGGATGATGCCAATACATCCCATCAGCAAACAGGACCGTAAAGGTAAGCTCGGCAGCTACTATTCAGTAGCTGACTACACAGCTTTCAATCCTGAGTTTGGTACAATCGAACAGTTCAAAGAGATGGTAAAGAAGGCCCATGAGCAGGGTATGAAGGTGATTCTCGACTGGGTACCCAACCATTCTGGACGCGACAACAAGTGGGTAACTGAACATCCCGACTGGTATGAGAAAGATTCTCTCGGTAATATGGTAGGAGTTTATGACTGGACCGATGTCTATGTATTCGACTACTCCAACCCTGAAATGCGTAAGGGTATGATTGACGCTATGAAATTCTGGCTCACTGAAGTAGGTGTGGACGGTTTCCGCTGCGACGTGGCAATGGAGGTACCGACCGACTTCTGGGATGAGGCACGTCCGCAGCTGCAGGCTGTTAAACCCGAGCTATTCATGCTTGCCGAAGCAAGTGTGCCCGAACTTCAGAAAAACGGTTTCGACATGGGTTACAACTGGCCTATGAAAGACCTTTTCAGTGCTATCGCAGCCACTTCTGGACAATACACTTTCAAGGATAAGGACGGAAAGGTAAAGGAATTCCCTGAAACACACGCTACAGCTATCGACAAGCTGCTTGCCGAACAGGCAGCCGAATATCCCAAAGACTCTTATCTCATGAATATGGTCACAAACCATGATCTCAATTCGTGGGAGGGTACCGAGTTCGACCGTCTGGGCAATCTGACCGATGCTTTTGCTGTGCTGTCATATACGCTTCCGGGTATGCCGATGATCTATACCGGACAGGAAACCGGTATGAACCGTGCCTTTGAGTTCTTCGAGAAGGATAAGGCTCCGCAATGGGAACCCCGCAACGAGTACTTCACATTCTATCAGAAACTGAATGGTCTTAAACACAATCAGAAGGCACTTGCCGCAGGTCTTGAAGGCGGTGAAATGGTAAGTCACGCTACTTCTAATCCTGACCTCTACATCTTCTCCCGTGAGAAAGACGGCTCAAAGGTAACAGTCTTCACCAATCTCGGTAAAGATGCTGCCGATGTGACTTTCACCGGCACAACACCTGCAGTTGACGGTATGGTCAACTACTTCACCGGCGAGGCCGCCACACTTCCCGCCTCACTTACCCCCGGCCAGTATCTTGTCTTCGTCAACAAGTAATTTATCAGAATTATCAGAGTTATCCGAATTATCAGAGTTATCCGAGTTATCTGAATTATCGGATAATTCCGACTTCAGTCTTTAACCTTCCCTAAGTGTATGAAAACTCACATAATAGCTTGTCTGACACTGTTTCTGACTGTGACTGCCTGTACAGGCAATAAGACAACAGCGGACCAAAACAATACAGCCGTGAATGAAACGACTGTTGACATCAAAGGACAATGGTATCTTGAAAATATCGTCTTTAACGATTCTGTATATGTCCGCCCGGCAGAGGAAGTTCCGGGTCAGCGGCAGTACATAACTTTCGAAGACAGCACATATTTTATTCAGACCAATTGTAATACCTTCAGCGGTACTTATACTCTTAAAGGTGATTCTCTCAGTCTCGGAGACGGTGCAATGACTGAAATGGCCTGTGACAATATGGCAACGGAAGAAGCAATCCGTAAAATCCTGCCTTCTATCGCCACAGTAGATATCGAAAACGACTCTATAGCCCGACTGAACAGCCGGACTCCTTCGGAATATATTCTGCTCCGTAAAGCAACAGAGAAAAAATAAACTGACAAGCAGGCAGACAAGCTGAGTATGTAGAGAGCGCGGTTTAGGAAAATCCCTAAACCGCGCTCTCTACATACTCAGAATTTAGTCCCTTTCAGAGCAAAATATTTCCAGAGAGGTGCTACCATCAGTGACTGTTTGAAGCTGTCAGCAAGAAGCATCTCTTTAAGTTCGGACTCGGTAAGTAGCTTCACGGCTATGTCTTCGGTTTCATCAAGCGACTGCTCGCTGACCTTACGCACGCCTTTAGCAAGGTAACAATAAGTCAGATTATTGGTTGTTGATGGATTCTGAGAAAGAACGCTCAGAAGTTGCCATTCGCCGCCGGCATATCCGGTTTCTTCCAACAGTTCACGTTTTGCCGCAACTAACGGTTCTTCACCATCCTCGGCTACACCGGCTACCAATTCCGTAAAGACTTCCTGTAGTCCGTGACGGTACTGCTCAACCATAAGAAAACGACCGTCTTCGGTAATAGCAATAACATTTACCCATGTAGGATACTCTAAAATATAATACTCAGGATTAATCCTGCCATCGGGAAGCTGCACTGTATCACGGCGTGCCGTAAGCCATGGTCTCCGGATAAGATACTTAGTATCAAGAACCTTCCACTTCTGCTTTGCCATAATTCAAAAATTTAAGTATTTAACGCAAATATAAATTATAACCGTTTACAGAACAAATTTCAGAATTCTTCAAAACTTTTTTTACTTACCTGATGTTATAAAGACAGAAAATCAATTCATGATGTTAGGTTAGTTAGAAAGTATTATGGAAAACACAACAAGGCGCCAATCCGCGAGGACAGGCGCCTTAGGTATTTTTATTAAGCAGAGGGGTTTTAGTGAGAATTTTTCAACATTATGGAGATACGGATTGTTGTTATAATAAATTAGACCCATTATTTATTAAACGGTAGAAATACTATGAAAAAAACGATTCTGCTGCTTTTCGCTTTCGTAGCGGCTCTCACAGGAATGGCTCAGGTACAAATTCCTTATCAGGAACTTTCTTATAATGTTCATTATCACTGGGGCATTATAAACATCAATATCGGTCACGGTAAAGCGACCCTCTCATCTCAAGGCAACCAATACAATGCGACCCTTGACGGTAGTACTATCCCATGGGAAGGTAGAATATTTTGTGTAAGTGATACCCTGAATGCCACGATGACACCAGGTTCGCCGTTCAGCCACGAGACTGTTACTTATGAAAACGGATGGTATCTCAAACCGAAGGTTATGGAATACCGTAGCGGCGGATTCGTAGCATCCAATCCCGCTAACTATAAAAACATTAAGGGTCAGGGTGAATTGAACGCTGACGCTCAGACAATGGAGGCAGTCACCATTACAGCCGACATGCTCGGAATGTTCTATTATTTCCACGAGATAGACTTTGAAAGCATGTCTCCGGGTCAGCAGATAACAATCCCCGTTACAGTAGATGGCGGTTATGCCCAAAGTGTTACCGTCACCTATAATGGCAAATCAAGTTATACGGCAGGAGGAATCACATATCCTACTTACTCCACAACCTTTGAATATACCTATCACGGTAGTATGACCGGTTATCCCGTCACAGCTGAAGTAGCGATGAGCTCACGTATCCCGGTCTTCCTAAGCGCCGAACTCGCTATCGGACATGTGGAAATGATATATGAAGAATAATGAATTATAAACCATAAATTAGACTGCGGCTCGCTT
>CAMWVA010000202.1 GCA_947177575.1 uncultured Porphyromonadaceae bacterium
CCTATAAGCTGTTTAATATCATTCTCAACTGTAGAAATGGTTCCGATGTTGAATTTCTCCTGAAGCACCTTCAGTATGTCGGGAGTGAAGAAAGCAGGGAGTGTCGGACCAGTATGTATGTTCTGTACACCGAGATAAAGGAGGGCGAGAAGCACGATGACGGCTTTTTGCTCATACCATGCTATGTTGTAGACTATCGGCAGGTCGTTGATTGACTTAAGACCGAACGCCTCCTGCAAAGCCATAGCTATGCGCACAAGTGAATAAGAGTCGTTGCATTGTCCGGCATCAAGCACACGGGGAACACCCTCGATGTCGCCGAGCGGCAGCTTATTGTAACGGTATTTTGCACAGCCGGCTGTCAGTATCACGCAGTCTTTCGGCAGAGCCTCGGCAAACTCGGTATAGTAGCTGCGCGAAGGGAAGCGGCCGTCACATCCTGCCATAACGACAAACTTACGTATCTTACCGCTCTTGATAAGTTCGATAACCTTCGGAGCCAATTCAAGCACCTGATGATGTGCGAAACCACCTACGATTTCACCCTTTTCTATCTCGGTAGGAGGCGGACAAGTCTTAGCTCTTGCTATTACCTCGGAGAAGTCATGATGACCTTCGGTATCGGCTTCGATATGGTGTGTACCCGGCATATCCACAACACCGAGTGTATAGATACGGTCGGTGTAAGTAGTATTCTTACGCGGCGGCACTATACAGTTTGAAGTGAATACAAAACAACCATTGAACGTTTCAAATTCGTCTACCTGTTTCCACCATGCGTTACCATAGTTACCGGCAAAATGAGGATATTTCTTAAAATAAGGATAATACTGTCCCGGCAGCATCTCGGAGTGAGTGTATACATCGACGCCTGTTCCGGCTGTCTGTTCGAGCAGTTCCTCAAGGTCATGCAGGTCATGACCGGAGATAAGAATACCCGGATTGTTACGTACACCTATATCGACTTTAGTTATCTCAGGATTACCGTAAGTACCTGTATTGGCAGAGTCGAGCAAAGCCATAGCCTTTACACCACCCTCGCCCATATAGAGCACGAGTTTTACCAGTTCGTCAACTGTAATGTCGGGGCGGCTTACTTCTTTAAGTACTTTCTCAATATAAGCATATACATCATCGTCCTCATACTTGAGGTTGGCAGCATGACGTGCGTATGCAGAAGCACCCTTGGCACCATAAATTGCAAGCTGTTTCAGGCCGCGCTTGTCAGGGTCAGTTTCAGCTAATACGCCAGTAACAGGTTCAAGGCGTTCGTAATCTTCCGGTTCGGCTTCGAGCGTAACCTCCGGAGCGTCGGGTATCTTGATACCTAACTCCTTGCATTTGGCTATAAGTTCACGCTTCATCTGGAAGGCACGACGTATAAAGCCGTCCAGCGAACCGTTATCAAAGTTGGCATTGGTGATTGTAGCGAACAGAGCATCAATTATCTGATGGTCGGCATCACGCTGCGGAGCACCGGCACCACGTAGCAGGTCATTCAGTATGGCTACGCCCCGAGTGGCATAAAGCAGCAAATCCATACGAGCGGATGTTTCGGGTAGTTTACCGCACACACCACGGAGTGTACAGCCTGTACCTTTGGCTGTCTCCTGACATTGATAACAGAACATATCCATATTCTAAAGATTTTTAAAGTGTTATTTAGAGATTAGATTTAAGTACAACGTCCTGCATTCAGGTCGTTACTATTATAACATCTAAAAACCCCGAAAAGGTGTGTAACCTATGTTATCTTTTAGCCATCCATGTTTTAGCAATCTCACCATTACTCTTGAGCAAGAAACAGGGAACTTCCTGGTCCAAACTCCAATCTGAGGTGCTGCCGGTCAGACAACAGTCAATAGCTGCATTAATCGGTTCTGAATCACTGTCAGGACACAATTCGGACAAATTACTATCAAGAGAGGTGTACAGTTCATAAAGCCACTGCGGCAGATAGATATTCTTTCCGCTCGGATAATTCTTCACACTGTCGTAACCGTAGCCCATATCATAGACTTCTATATCCTCCGCCAAGACACCTAATTCTTCTGCCAGAACATTTGGGTCATAACGACACACACCATATATATCGTTACCATTCTTCTTGGCACGATAAGCTACAAACCATTCTTCACCACACTCTTCATCTTCATCTGATATTTCTCTTGCTTCCGAATCGATTACAAAATACATCGCATCGGGATTGGGAAGACGGTCAGTAAAGCACTCTCTGACTTCAGGAGTTTCGGAAGTAATATTACGTTTTTCCATTATAATAATTGTTAAATCAATTTTATAGTCTGTATTATAGAATAACCAAGAGCAAAATTAATACTAAATCTCTAATAAAACCAACCTACGCTATAAAGAATCTGGAGTTTCAATATTTCCTCTAAGAAAGCCAATAGATACCGGTACTCTCCATGGTACATTCCTCAACTCCCTCTGATTCCATCAGATCACGCAGTATGATGAGTTCTTCGGTCAAAACACCGAATTTGTGTTAAATTTTTCTTCCGTCCCTGCACAGGATACAGCATAAAACACTATCTTTGTAGAAAATATAAAAGTCATGACACCGCAGAAATCCCTTAGATACCCGATAGGAATACAGACCTTCTCCAAAATAATTGAGGAAGGGTATGCATATATTGACAAGACAGGTTATATAAAACCTTTACTTGAGCATGGACAATATATATTCCTTAGCCGACCGCGCCGGTTCGGGAAGAGTCTGCTGCTTTCAACTCTCAAAGCTTATTTCGAGGGTCGCCGCGAGCTTTTCAAGGGATTGTCACTTGACAGTATGGATGTGGAATGGGAAGCATCACCCGTGTTTCATTTTGACTTCACTTCTGAGAATTACAGCCTTGAAGATGGTCTGGAGCGGAGACTCAACCGTATCCTAATGCGACTTGAAGAGAAATACGGGAGCAATTCCAAACTTTCGACTCCTTCAGAACGCCTTAATTATCTTATTGAGTCCGCCTACCGGCAGACCGGCCGTAAGGTTGTGATCCTGATGGATGAATACGACAAGCCTCTCCTTGACATCGAAAATAACCCCACACTCTTTGAGAAGAATCAGAGAATCCTTAAAAGCTTATACGGAAACCTGAAGAGCATGGACTCCATGATTCGTTACTCTTTCATCACTGGGGTCGCGCGTTTCAGCAAGGTCAGCATTTTCAGCGACCTTAATAACCTTGATGACATAACTCTGGAAGATACCTTTTCCGACATCTGCGGCTGGACTGAGGAGGAACTCCTTGAAACTTTCCGTCCGGGCATCGAGGCGCTTGCTCAAAAGCGAAAAGAGAATTTTGATACTACTCTCAAAGTGATACGAGACTATTACGATGGCTATATGTTTACTCCCGAAGGCTCACGCCTTTATAATCCGTTCAGCGTTCTTCGCGCTTTGAAGGCCAAGAGCATCGACCCTTACTGGTTCGAAACAGGCTCACCCACATTTCTTATCAGACGTGTGATGAAGCGCGGAACATACCCTCCTGACATGAACGGGCAGAAATGCACCCGCGAGCAGCTCACTGCCGTGGGAATGAACGACAGCAACCCTGCACCACTGATGTTTCAGACTGGCTATCTCACTATCGACTCCTACGACGGCGAAAGATATAAGCTGAGATTCCCGAACCGTGAGGTCGAGATAGGCTTTTACAAGTATCTTCTGC
>CAMWVA010000203.1 GCA_947177575.1 uncultured Porphyromonadaceae bacterium
CCTAATATACAGTAATAGTAACATTTGAGTAATCTACTTACTTAAATATTATGTATTGTCAGAATGATAAATATAGTCTAAATTTGTAGTGTCGGAGTTGATAGCAGCTTTCCGATATGAGTCAGAAATAATCAATTATCAAAATCTGAATATATGAGCGAGATTAAGACAGTCAATAAGGGTGAAAAATTTGCCCATGCCTCAGTCGGCAGTCTGCACGGCTTTGAGGGTAAACAGTTTGTTAAAGATGCTACCGGCGCTACGTCGTGTGAGATTTCTTTCGGTACTCTTCCTACAGGTGAAGCTGTACCGTTCTTTCACAGCCATAAGGAGAACGAAGAGAATTATATCATTCTTTCAGGTGCCGGCAGATTTCAGGTAGACGACGATGTGTTTGAAGTAGCTGAAGGTTCTGTAATCAGAGTGGCTACGAATTGCGACCGCAATCTCAAATGCACTTCAGCCGAACCGATGACTTACATTTGTATTCAGGCTAAAGAGGGTAGTCTGGGCGGTTATACCATGACTGACGCCGCAATCACAGAACGCGAGAATCTGCTCTGATAGCAGAATAAATAAACACGGTTGTGGGAAATGCTAAACTTTAGCATTTCCCACAGCCGTGTTTATTTATTGCCGTACTTTTTATAGAATAAGTCAAAATGATCCTGTCCCCATTTGAGCATAGCATCGATTATAGGCAGTAGGGACTTACCGAGTTCCGTAATTGTATATTCGGAACGTGGGGGTAGTTCGGGGTAGATAGTCTTTGTCACCAAGCCATCTTCTACCATCTCTTTTAACTGAATATCCAGTACCCGAGGTGCAGCTTCGGGCAAGAGACGGTGAATCTCACTTGGTCGCAGGCTTTCGCATGAACGTAACTCGTCGAGAATACAGGATTTCCACTTTGATTCGATCAGACTCATTGTCAATCGCAGCGGGCAATCAAGGTCAATGGGTATTTTCTTTTCGTATGCCATAGCAGATAATTATGGTGTAAAGTTAGTGAATATACATGATAACAGTAATACCGAAAAATTTTTCGGTATACGAAAATTTTTTCGGTACTTGACTGTAAAGAAATACATTTGTAATTTTGCACTCAGATAAAAAACTTAATATAGAGAAAGATATGAGAGATAAAATCAAAGAATACGATGCAGTAGCTAAAGCTGCGGAACTGTTTGTAAAAAGTGTGGCCGAAGGTAACAGTGAACATGCTAAAAAACTCTTCACTGACGACGCCGTTCTCTTCGGTATACTTAACGGAGCTATGGAACATGGCTCAATCGAACAGTTCTATACCAATGTGGATACAGTAGGCGCGGATGCTAATTTTAAGGCACGCATCGATGTCATAGCTGTTGAGGAGACAGTTGCTGTCGTACGTGTGCTTGAAGAAGGCTGGGGTGGCAGTATAGATTTTACTGATTTTCTCCTTCTTCTAAAAATCAACGGAGAGTGGAAGTGTGTGGCAAAAGCATATAATCAGAACTCGGATACTATAAAGAAATGAAAATAACAGTTATCACCGGTAGTCCCCGTAAAGGTGGTAATACATTTGCTATGGTGGACTCATTCATCAAGGCTGCGGAAGCTAAAGGTCATGAAGTAGTGCGTTTTGATGCTGCTATGATGAACATCGGCGGTTGTCATGCCTGTATGACATGTTTTAAGACAGGAAAGGCATGTTCGTTTGACGATGACTTCAATATCATTGCTCCTCATATTCTTGATGCCGATGCTATTGTCTATGCGATGCCGGTCTACTGGTATTCTATTCCGGCACAGATTAAGGGAGTGATTGACCGTGTTTTCTCTTTCTGTGTAGCTGAAAAGCCTATATCCGGTAAGAAGATGGGGCTGATATGCTGCTGTGAAGAACATGATCCTTCTGTGATGGACGGTGTTAGGATTCCGATGGAACGTACAGCTGCTCTTCTGAAATGGGATATTGTGGGAGAAGTGCTTGTACCCGGTGTCTTTGTCGAAGGTGATATTGATAAGACAGATGGCTGTGCACAGGCTGCTGCGCTTGCTGAGAAATTCTAATATACCAATATATTTGCTGAGGCAAATCTGGCTGTTGAATGTATGTATAATATACAGTGCACCTGTTAAGACATATAGTTGTACCTGCTTCTGAATTAAGAGGCAGGTACGGCTGTATTATTTGATTTTTAATGTGTTTTTGATTTCCGAATAGGGAACTACAAAATGAATCACACCTTCCGTGAATGCTCCCATTTCGTAAGGCTGATAGGTAAACACAACACCCTTATTTGTCATTGCGGGCCGGGGATATATTTTTCCGTTAACTGTTTCCTTAAGTAGCTCTGAAGAGTTGGTTTCGATATTATCTTCGCCTAAATCAGCTGTGAATACAGATTCGGGATTCATGTATCCGTGTTTGTAATCGTTAATACGTTTTTCAAGGTTAGCAATGACAGAATCGAATTTTTTTGGCTTGAAAAGATCATCTGCTCCAAGCAGTTTGCCTGTAGCTTTGTCGAAAGTCAGGTAATATTCTTCCATGTAGCCATGCATACCCATATTGTAGTAGAAAGTATAGAATCGGTAGGTAATGTATTTACCGTCTTTACTTTGCCATGCCGGATTCATCTTGAAGAGGTAGTCGTATTTAGGACCTAATTTCCGTCCGTCTTCATCTGCTTTATCATAATCGCGTCTGTAGAGGCGTTCATGTTCTTTCGCATAGTGGGCAGCAATCTGTTCGGGAGTTGCGGAAGCAGCGTCTAACTTTCTGAGTCGTTTCGGTTCGTTTACTATTCCGTAGTATTGATTTAGTATCTTGCCCATACCTTTATTGTCAAGATAAAGAGCAGTTATATCATTACTGATTATAGTCTTCATAAACTTGCGTGTCCATTCAGGCACATCATGAGGTAGATAGGCCTGAAAGAAGAAATTACAGTCCCATGAAGAATCCGATATCTGGAAAGAGTGTGAATAATTGTGCTTTTCCCAACCTTTGCCAGCTGCGTACGTATCCATCAGATTAATTTCATGCGGCAGGTTGCGGATATTGGCACACAATGTATCGATACCGAATTTAATGTATATAGTTTCTCCGTCGGTCCATACTCCGTTGTGCATATCGACTATGAGGCAGGTGTCCGGTGTGGCGCCTTCGCGCAGAGTAATAAACATGGTCTGGTCAATAGAAGATACTTCCTGTGTGCTCGTTTCTCCACCGAAATATATACACACGGTTGTGTTATCGTATTGTGCGATGGTATCACCGTAATATGGTTCTGATTCGGGTTCCTCTTCTTCATCCTGTATGATTTCAGCTACTGCCGATTGTACCTTCTTAGACTCCTGAATGGTCTCCGGAGCTTCTGATGTTTCTTCAGAAGCAATCGGTCTATTGAATTCGAGTGTGAACCATGCCGGATTATTGGCATAGATGACGAAAAATACGGATACAGTAATAACCGCGATTATTAATGATAACAGATGCCGCATGATGATAGGATTTTTTGTTTTGACAGCCTTAGGTAGACCGATATAATAGCCATTATCTTCGGTCTGATAGTATAGAGCTTATAAGAGTGGTTATCCTATCGT
>CAMWVA010000204.1 GCA_947177575.1 uncultured Porphyromonadaceae bacterium
TTGTTTTTTTATTCTGCCGGTGTAAAAATCTCAGGATTTTTATCTTTATTTGTATAATTCCCTAATTTAAGAAATCTATCTGAAATTAAATTTAAATCACTGCGGTATGCGTATCAGCCATATTATCTTACTTCTTATTTGCTGCTTTCTGACAGTAACATGCAGTAACACCACTGTCAGAAAAGATCTTGACCGGGTCGATTCTATACTCGAACCAAATCCGGAAGCAGCCTCCGCGCTCCTTGATTCGGTAAGTCCGCACACAACTGCCGACAGTGCACGTCATGCCCTATACCGGCTGGTGACAATAGGTAAACTGACAGGCAGAGTTGACAATGACAGCCTGCTCTCAATCGTAAGACGGTTCTATACCGGCAATGACCCCGATCATCCCGTGCGCGACGCCATGATAGCAGACTACTATCTCGGCACCGAGGCTATGGAGAAGAACTGTATCCCCGCCGCCACAAGACTGCTGACAGCAGCTAAGGAAGCCGGAGAGACACTCTGCGATACCGCATACCTATGCCGTATCTACGGACAGCTGGCTATCTTATCTCAGGAAGACTACAACGGGCCTGCTTTCATAGATTATTCCCGCAAGGCTCTTGAAATGGCACTTGTGGCCGACACGGCAAACGCGGTGTACGACATGATGCGACTGGCTGATGCTTATTCTTCAGTCGAAAAAGATTCTGTTACGTGGGAAATACTTGACCGTGCTCTTAATACCTATAAGGCAAAAAGTGATAAAAAAATTCGACAGGATATACTTATACTGTACGGTATAAGCAAAGCTTTAAACAACGGAGAGGCCAGTGCAATAAAAATGTTTGAAGAGGCTTTGAATTTAGGACCGCTCGATGTAAATTCACGGTCTGCCTATGCATGGGCACTGGTTGCCAGGGGTAATGTAAACAAGGGATTGGAACAATTACGGATAGCCACTCCTATGGTACAGTCAAGTGATGATTCACTTTATCATCATCACTATGCTTATCGTATATACCGCAGTCTAAAAGATTATAAACAGGCGATGTATCATCATGAGTTATCACATAGCGTGAGTAACAGATTTCTAATGCACCGTCTTGACCAGCCCACCTACGCCGGTAAAGAGACATATTACAGAAGCGTTTCGGACAGTCTGCGCTCCGAGCGTCAGGCACGCATATATCGCGAGTGGCTTATAGGTATCTCTACAGGTTCGCTTCTTGTCATCGCGCTGCTGTCGGTGACGGTCGCAGTGCTGCGTTACCGCAAGAGAATACTGATGATAAACTACAGTCTGGGCGAGCTGAACCGTGAGCTCACAGCGGCTAAGGAGCAGATTTCGGAAATGACTATGTCACAAATATCGTTTTTAGAAGAATCGAACAGTAATAAACTCCGTGTGCAGCAACTCGAGCAAACCTCCAAAGAGTCACTCGCGGATCTCAGCGCATTAATCCGCAGCTCATTGGATGGACTGGCACAGGTGGATAAACATGCTCAGAAAGATAAATTAAGACATTCATACCTGACCAGAGCTTTGGAGCAGATACGCCAGTGTGGACAGCGCATGTTCAGAGAAGGTGCTGCCTCGCCGGTGTTCCATTATCTCGATACCGTATATGACAACGTGTTTACACATATCCGTGAGGATTATCCGAAAGTATCTGACAGAGCCCTTAACATACTTGCCCTTGACCTTCTCGGCATTTCGTACAGCAGTATAAGTCTTATTCTTGATATAACTTACGTTAATGTATCACAGTACATGTTCCGTCTCAGGAAGAATCTGTTGGTTCCCGATACACCTAATCATAAACAATACAAACTGATTTTTAAATAAAATCAGACTGTATCCTGCCTGTATTGTGCCTGTAACCAAATTTATGTCATTACATCAGCTGTTTTGCCTATGCCTATTAACCTATTGTTCAGCAACTTGTGACAGTATAACAAAATTAACATTTTACACCTTTACATATCACTATAAATCAATTACTTACAAATAATATATAACAATAAATTTATCCTTAAACTGTTGGAATTGTCTCCCTCGGTGACTAATTTTGCGCAAAATAATAAACTTTAGCCCGCTATCACATGATAAAGAAACTATTTATTTTTCTGACTTTTTCAATATGTGGCTTTAATATAGGTATAGCCGACACTCCATCTAATAATCCTGCTGTGTAAATACCTATAACTAAGAAAAAGTCTTCATCCCAAACAGGCGGACGTCACCTGCCAGGCGCACCTGCTCCCATTAACGCATGGATTACGGACGATATCCTTATATTGAATTTCCTTACCGATATGGGAGAAGCGAAGATAACTGTTTCAGCCGACAATTCAGTGTGGAGCGTCAGCGAGAGTGTGAATACCGCCGATGGATGTGTCAGCATTTCCGTATCTCCGGTTCCTGATGACTACACTATAACCCTACAAACCGACGACGCAGAGTATGTCGGATATTATACCGTTATGTGATATTAACATAGCGACCTCCTATTTATCAACCAAAACTAACTACAGTATGAAAAAGTGCTTTCTACTACTTCCGTTACTTGCGCTTCTGAGTTGTAACCAGCAGGAAATGCCTGATGTGCCGTCAGTGAATGAACCTGTCGGTGAGTCACACAACTTTGTTTCACTGAATGAGGCTGTCGAGACAGCACGCCTGTATGTGAGCGTTCTCAAAGGAGACAACACACGTGCGGCCAACCTGAAATTAGGCAAAGTCAATCTTCTCGGGAAGATGAACACACGTGCGGCTGACAACGACACAACCCGGCTATGGGGTTATTACGTAATCAATTTCGTCAATAACAACGGGTTCGCCCTCGTATCAGCCGACAGACGTAATCAGCCTGTCTATGCCGTAAGCGACGAGGGAAGCCTCGAACTCAGCGACACCGTGTACAATCCCGGACTCAGAAGCTATCTGAACTCTCTTCCGGTCACCTCCGACACCACCATTTTTATACCGATACCCGGTGGAATCACACCCATACCCAATCCTGACCCGGTACCCAATCCGGCCAAAGTGGAGGTGGCACCTATACTTCCGCAATCGGTACGCACATGGGGACAGGGAGCACCTTTCAATCAGTTCTGTATCAACACCGCCAACCCGGAGATAAGAAATATGGTCGGATGTACTGCCGTAGCAGCGGGAATGATTATGTCTCACTACGAATGGCCGACAGTATATAAAGGCTATACTTTCACCTGGAGTGAAATGAAAAGTAACCATTCCTCCACTCAGTTAGCACGTCTGCTGCGTATATTAGGAGATCCTGAGAACTTTAATATGGTGTATAGTCCTAACAGCTCCGTAGCAAATACCACAGATTATACAAGAACATTTGTAAATATGGGATATAAAACACCAACCCGGGATAATTTCTCTGAGGCAAAAGCTCTCTCTGTACTACGTGGCGGTGAGCCTATACTTATATATGGGACAGAAACCACTAAAAAATATATAGAACCCTGGGTATTAGACGGTATATATAGCATTTCCTCTACTCTTACCGGCACTTAGGAGACCGCTCCTGAGAAAAAGTATTTTCTGCACTGTGTTTG
>CAMWVA010000205.1 GCA_947177575.1 uncultured Porphyromonadaceae bacterium
ATTTATAAGATTTATAAGATTTATAAGATTTATAAGATTTATAAGATTTATAAGAAAAACAAAGAGGCTACCCATCAGCGGGCAGCCTCTTTGTTTTTCTTACCTAAAGAATCACCTGATCTAAATGTTCACTAATTACTAACTAATTACCCGTTCTATGATGACGGGAAAAACTAACCTAACTTTTGTATACCTTGCTAAACTCTTTCTTGTATGAGAAATCGGCCTGAGGAAGAATCTTTCCCCTTTGACCATTGCAAAGTTAGACACTATAGGAAGAATCTTTTGTCACAATCAGTGCAATCAGTGTAACTTACGTTCGGATGATACTTTTATGATACACTTTTATACATTTGTTGCATCGTCTTTTTTATTCAGATAAGCATCAATGGCAGCTGCGGCTTTACGTCCTGCTCCCATAGCCAGTATGACGGTTGCGGCGCCTGTGACAGCATCACCTCCGGCGAATACTCCCGGACGACTTGTGACACCGTTTTCATCAGCCACAATACATCCGCGACGGGTAGTGTCAAGACCTTTGGTTGTATGCTTTATAAGCGGATTAGGGCTTGTACCGAGAGCCATGATGACAACATCACAGTCTATCTCGAAATTGCTGCCTTCCTTCACTACAGGACTGCGACGTCCGCTTTCATCGGGTTCGCCGAGCTCCATTTCGACACATTCCACACCGCGTACCCAACCGCGTTCATCGCCTAACACACGCACCGGATTGGTCAGCATACGGAATTCGATGCCTTCCTGTTTTGCATGGTGCACTTCTTCGACACGTGCCGGAAGTTCAGCTTCCGAACGACGGTACACTATAACCGATTCGGCACCGAGACGTTTGGCAGTACGCACTGCGTCCATAGCAACGTTGCCTCCGCCGACTACCACGACCTTACGGCCGGCATATATCGGAGTGTCGTAGCTCTCATCGTAGGCGTGCATCAGATTGGCACGGGTCAGAAATTCGTTAGCTGAAAATACTCCGTTGAGATTCTCTCCCTCGATACCCATAAAACGTGGCAGACCCGCTCCTGAACCTATGAAAACGGCATCGTAGCCTTCACGGTCAAGAAGGTCATCAATAGTGAGCGTACGGCCTATCACTACGTCGGTCTCTATCTCGACACCAAGACGTTTCACAGCTTCGACTTCACGGGCCACAATACGTTCTTTCGGCAGACGGAATTCCGGTATGCCATACACCAGCACTCCACCGACTTCATGCAATGCTTCGAATATTTTGACCTCATAACCGGCTTTGGCAAGGTCCGAAGCACATGCAAGTCCGGCCGGACCCGAACCTACTACAGCTACACGTTTGCCGTTACGTTCGGGTAGTTTCACCGGAGCTTCGTCAGCATGTTCTATAGCCCAATCACCTACATAACGCTCCAGCTTGCCTATAGCCACAGGCTCACCCTTGATACCTAATACACAGCTCCCCTCACATTGCGATTCCTGCGGACACACACGCCCGCATACGCTCGGCAGAGTACTGTCGGCAGCTATAATAGCAGCCGCAGCAGCAAGATCGCCTTCAGCTATAGCGTGTATAAAACCGGGTATGTTGACATTAACAGGACATTTAGCCACACACCGGGCCACACGGCAGTTGAGACAACGTGAAGCCTCAAGAGCTGCTTCATCGGCATTATAGCCGTAGCATACTTCTTCAAAGTTGGTAGCGCGCCGTGTAGGGTCCTGTTCACGGACAGGCACGCGGGGTATTTTGTTAGCCATTACACTTGCAGTTTTGTGTTTCGGGATGGGTCTTTTTATTGTCTCGGTACATGTTCTGACGTCGCATGGCTTCGTCGAAGTCTACTTTATGGCCGTCAAACTCCGGGCCTTCCACACATGTGAAGCGTGTCTCGCCGTCAACAGTGACGCGACATGCACCGCACATACCTGTACCGTCCACCATAAGGGCGTTGAGTGATACGACAGTAGGAATGTTGTATTTCTTAGTAGTCAGCGCGGCGAACTTCATCATTATCATAGGGCCTATTATGACACAGTGATCAAACTGACGGCCATCTTCGTTGATAAGTTTCTCCATAAGACCTGTCACCATACCGTGATAACCCTCACTACCGTCATCGGTACAAAGATGCACGCGGCCGACTTGCTTCATCTCGTCAACGTAAGTGAACATATCTTTTGTCTTGGCACCAATTATCACATCGGCTTCGACACCCTGTTCCTTAAGCCACTTGACCTGCGGATAGACCGGAGCTGTACCTACACCGCCGGCAACAAACAGTATCTTTTTAGCCTTAAGCTGTTCCGGAGTAAGTTCAAGCAAGTCGGAAGGACAACCTAAAGGTCCGGCGAAGTCTGCAAAACAATCGCCAGTCTCTAACGAGTTGATTTTACCTGACGAGTAGCCTACTTCCTGGGTCACTATGGTCACTGTACCTGCCTCGGCATCATAGTCACAGATGGTAAGCGGTATGCGCTCACCTTTAGGGTCTGTACGCACTATGACAAATTGTCCCGGACGAGCTGATTCAGCTACTCGCGGGGCCTTGACCTTCATCTCCACGACACGTGGGGCCAGAGTGCGCTTGCTTACAATTTCAAACATTGCTAATCGTGATATTAATCATGGTGTCTTGATTCTTGTCAGTCGCAAAATTAACAATTTCCACCAATAACACCAATATTTTTTCAGCACTCCGAAACAATTCCGCACTTACGAATGTTATAAATACAGAAAACAGACTGACAGGACAGTCAAAAGTTTTCTTCGTTTCATGATGTTAGGTTAGTTAGAAAGTATTATGGAAAACACACAAGGCGCCAATCCGTGAGGACAGGCGCCTTGAGCATTTTTATACTATACTTCTTGTTTCTTTATTCTGGCTTTATAAATGAAACTAACAGGAACTACACCGAACGGTTCGCTGACCTCGCCTGCGGCACCCCTACCCCATTTTTTTCACAGAACAGATGTAGGGACGTGCCTTTGGCACTAACCTTTACCCACAAGTAGCTCCCATTTTCAAGAGGTATTGA
>CAMWVA010000206.1 GCA_947177575.1 uncultured Porphyromonadaceae bacterium
TTTTTACAGATACGGGTCCCTCGGAGATGTTCTCCCTAGAGTTCTTCGGCAGCGTCAGATGTGTATTAGACACATGCACGACACCTTTATATACTATAATCAAATGTTAGAATAACTGACCTTAACAAAATCAGCCTTTGAACTTAGATGATATTGATTTGGGTACTGCATTACGGTTAACCATCACTGAAATAGTCTTCTCAAGGAAATAAGGTTCGGATACGTAGAAATAACCGTCATAAATCTGATTTGTATCCCATGAATTCTTAACCTTGTAGTAACGGTTACCTTCCTGATCGGTAGCTATACCGAGAATTACCATACCATGATCATCGGTAGTCTGCTTGTTTTCAAAAGACTTCTGACGCATTTCCTGTGTTACGGTCTTCTCCTTTACAGGACCTTTTATATCAAAAGCCGACTTTTCACGGTCACTGTCAGAAAGCTTTACCCAACGTGAAAGCTCGGTACCGTCCATATCCTCTTCTGATTTGGGTTCCGGATTGACGGCATATCCCTGACGCCACTTGAAGCCGCCTTCAGAAACGTCAGCAGCCCAACCGACAGTATAGCCGTTATCAAGAGCATTATCCACAATAGCTTTCAATTCCTCCATAGGCACATTCTGGCATGTTGACCACTGCCAGTTGTCAGCTATCTCTAATGCGAAAGGTGTATAAAACGGGTGATGGGTGTAACTTGTGATATTGATGAAATCATCGGGATTGATACCCATAGCCTTGGCAAACGACTGCGGCGTGTAAGTCTTACCGTTATAAGTGAACGTTTCGGGTACTTCACCTAAATAAGAATCAAGCACAGCAATATATCCTTTCAGCCAGGCATCGCTCAGTGTTTTATTACCGTTACGCAGCACAGCATCAAGATATGATGTCAGTATGTCGGCCATCTCATAGTGCGAATGTTTCTTCTCACCATATTCCAGACCGGCATATACTTCCTCAGGTACAACACCATAATTACGGGCTGAATAAAGGACATCGGCAAAACCACCACCCTGTGCAAAATTAATTTTGCCGTCGGTCATTATATATTTCTTGGCCTTATCGATGTAGCAGTTACGCACACAATACATCTCGGACAGATCAAGTTCCGGACCACCCTGACGCAAAACTTCCTCTTCAAGCACACTCGTGCCGGAGAAACTCCAGCATGTACCGCTCTTATTCTGGTCCTTAACCGGTGTTGTAGGCAAAACCTTAATGTCAGTAAATGTAAAACCCGTAGAATCAGGATCAACAACACCCGGGTCAGCGTCCGCAGGCGCCATCATATAAGTACCGGCAGCGTTAGCCGACAGCATGGCTAACAGAGCAGCCGATGCGATAAAGAGATGTTTCATGATATGTATAGATTTTGATTAGAATCAATCTGTAATAACTATCCTTACCTCAATGAGAGGCAGAACCATACAGCTGCAAAATTAACGAATTTTTTCAGAAAAAATTATATCTACCCCTATTTCATCACTTAAACTCACGGATATTACAGTTCCTTTCAGGATACAGAACAAGAAACATAAAGTTGATACGCTCTTTTCATCGTAGATCCGTGTGAACGTGACGGAATGGAAAGAGGTGTTATCATACCCAGAAAACTTGATACGTCACCAAAGGACAAAGCTCAATCTGCATAAAGCTACCTAGTGTTTCAATTATTTTACTTTATATTTCTGAAAACGACTTGTGGGTTTGTCGGGGATTGTCATTTGAATTTTCGTACCTATAAGAGGATTTAGATAATGCTCTCTGAAATTTCGTTTATTCTTAAATCCACAGTATTCCGCTATTTCAGATAGAGATTTTGGTTCAGTACAGAACTCAACGATTTTTTCTTCAATCGTTTTTTCTGTTTGAATTGTGTCCGACTTGTGCGCTGACTTGTGCGCTGACTTGTGCAAATCCGACAAGTCAGATTCATTTGTAGCATGAACATTGACTCGGAAAGCGGTGATGGTATTCACGTCAAACTCTGCTGGAGGATTGCCGTTATCTTTCAGCATCTCCTGAACTCGGGTAACGCCTCGATTGAATTTATTGACATACTTCATCACCCTCATGGCCTCTGCCACAAGAGGATTGCGGTAGTCATTGACCGAAGGAAAATTCTCCGGACGAGCCTCGCCATAAAGCCCTCCGGCATTCATCACTTCGATATAGTCATCGAACTGATACAACCGAATCGGCATATTCGACTGATAATCCCTGTGCATACAGGCATTCATCAGCAGTTCACGGATTGCTCCTTCAGGATAGTTCCATACCGTCCTTTCCCTAAAGAGTGATTCAGGAACAGGTCGTTGTGTTATGATACCATCTCTGACAAAGGATTCCAGTGTAGGTAACATCTTATATAGAGGTCCAGCAAACTGACGTTCATTGAGGATATCTCCGGCTTTATCTTTTCCGGCAAATCGAACAAACTGCACATAATCACCCAGAAGAAAATACTTGGGATTCTTGCCGAAAAGAATTATTCCGGCGTATGTCGGACAGTCATTATCCCGATCATATAAATGGATAGAGGCAAGTTGTTCCTTTATGTCGCGCTTATCGTTCGCAAGAGTTTCCTCATCGAATGCCATTGGAAGATAGTTGGTCCTGATGTAATCGACATCCAAATCTTCCAGTTTGGCACTTAGGCATGGTGTGGCATCAAAGGTCGCCATAAACGAACAACGACGTTCGGCGAGTATTCTTTCCTCCGCTTCTGTAGCAATATCACGTCTTGGACCGATACGAATAAACACTCTACCGCGATAGCGGACGGGAGGCAAGTCTGAAGGATGTACCTCTGCGACCAACAGATCCCCCTCCGGAAAAGTAAACCGTTC
>CAMWVA010000207.1 GCA_947177575.1 uncultured Porphyromonadaceae bacterium
AAGTATCTGCCGGAAGCGTCAGACTTGAAAAAGGCTTTACAGTTACCAAAGGCGGTTTCCTGAGTATTACAGGTATTGCCGAATAATTCATAACTGACTGCCTGTTACATTACGTAATGTAACAGGCAGTCAGTACCGCATAGTCAGAATTAATCACAATAACAATAAATTTTATGAGAAGACTTTTACTGTACTGTATGTTGTCCGGAGTGTGTCTCGGTATGCGGGCACAGGAGAAACAGAATCTGGTAGTATATGAGGATCGCGTATGGGAGTACACTTGCGGTACAATTAGTATACCACGTTACAAAACAATAAAAGCCCGCTTTGAAGGATCGGCCGTAATCGAAGATAAGGAATACGCACGTTTCTGTATTCTGTCGTCGGTGGAATATAACCGCTGGAATTTGGAAATTGTGGACTGCCGTGATTATTCCGAAGAGAGTATTGAGGAAAGAACCCTCGGATATGTTCGCGAAGAAGACGGAAAAGTCTACACTTTCTTCGATGGAGGAGAGTATCTTATTTTTGATGTCACTTCACCGGGAATCCCTGTGACCTGCGGGATAAGGTGGAAAATGGAAGTGGGACCGGCAGATGCAGAGATAGAGCTTTCAGAAGCCGGATCTTTAACAAATTCCGGTGGTGTATGGCAGGCATACATGGTTGATAAAGCATATTTCGAGGAGATCTGGGACAATACTGTTAAACAGTATAATTTCTTTAGTACGTATTACTATGATCCGGCCCCGATGTTTGTGGTCGGAGTAGGTCCATGCGGCATGTCAGCCGGAGGAGGTACCGTATTAGGTTTTGAACCGGATACTTACGATACCGGAGGCGGCATAGGTTATTGGCTGAACTGTGTCTATGACCTTGAAGGCAACGTTATCTTCGAGGGCTGTAATCGGAAGACTCCTGTTGTGAGTGTTTCGTCACCGATTGCTACTTCGGACACCATAAAGATTGTCTATGACCTCACAGGCCGTGAAGTCGCACGAGGTGAGAACGCCACTGACGGACTAACTCCGGGTATATATGTTGTGCGTAAGGGCAACATTACAACAAAAACTGTAATAAAATAATATTAATATTTTCCTTTTGCGGGAACTGTCTGCTTCAGAATAGTCTGAACGTCATTACTGGCTTATCTTAAGACAGATAGCTCACACCGGACCCGATACAGATTTCTTTAATCCGTTCATGGTCTGTACCGTGTGTGAGCCGTCTGTCCTATTTTATGCACACCTGACCCGTACACCGCTGCTGTATTCCTGCACCGTATAGCCGGATTTTATGTAACTTTGCCGCACATAACCGTTCTGAGAACATGAAGCTGAAATCAAACATATATGCTTTTATATTCATTGGTCTGTTGACGGCTGCTGTGGCATGCGGACACCGTGCACCCGATGCAAGACTCACACAGGCCGAAAGGCTTATGGAGGAGCATCCGGATTCGGCATTGGAGATACTGGAGGCAATACCGGCCGACAGTCTGCGCAGCCGTGCAGACAGAGCCGCGTATGCATTGCTCTACACACAGGCACTTGACAAGAATCACCTTGACCCCACCGACGACTCTCTGATGACTGTGGCTCTGACATACTACGAGGACTGCGGCGACCGCGCACGTCTGACTCTGTGCCACTACTATCAGGGAATTGTACGCCAGTATAACCGTAACTACCCACAGGCTATTGTCAGCTTCTTCAAAGCCAAACAGATGGCCGAGGAAGACGGCGACATGTTCCGGGCCGGAATGGCATGTCGTGGAATATCGGACATATACATGGAGTGTTTTAATGCGGCTGACGAACTCACATTCGCCCGTAAGGAATACGAATACCTACGTAAAAGCGGAAGACAGCCCTATCTGAATTACAGTATTAATGATTTAGGACGTGCATTATATAATAACAGAGAATTTGACAAAGCCATAACTATTGCAGAACAGTTGTTCGACTCGGCTAAAAAGAGTGAGGATATTTATCTTCATAATATCGCGCTACAGTTGAAAGGTTTATCTCTTATAGCTCTAAACAACTATAAAGAGGCTTACCCCATATTTGAAAATATATGTAAGGGGTATTTTGCAGAAACAAGGGATTCGCTTGAATTAACGAAGATTCTGGTGGAAAACGGTGACATCGACAACGGACTGATAATGTTAGATAAGATTTCGGATGACTATGATTTACCATTAAAGAATTTTATAAGGTACAAGGCGTATAAAAACTTAAAACAGTATGAGAAGGCACTTATGGAAGCCGAATATACCGATAGTGTGGATAATACTGTATTCCGAACTTCAATAAGCCAGAATCTTGCAGCCGCTCTAACCGATTATTTTAATATAGACAGAGAGCTGACAGAAACCAGACTCAGAAATTCACGTATTATCCTTTGGAGCGTGATATTAGTCGGTGTAATAATTTTCGGTATCTGTGGATATGTGGGGTTCTATCTGTACCGCCGCCAGAAACGACTGACAGAGGAAAAAGTACGGTTTGCATCTCAGCTTCAGGAGGAACTGAGTCAGAGCCGTGAAGATAATACCAATTCAGTTTCCGTAATAAAAAGCCTGATGTCCACAAAATACGAACTGCTGGAACAGCTCTGCGGTATAGTGCTGACAAGTAACGACACAAAGACTGCCCGGCGTAAGATAGCCGATACCGTCACGAAGCTTATCGACGACCTCTCCATACAGAGTG
>CAMWVA010000208.1 GCA_947177575.1 uncultured Porphyromonadaceae bacterium
ACTCCCTCACCATCCCTATCCCTCCCTCTCACCATCTTCCCCACATCCCTATCCGCCCGTTAAAATCCTCCGTGCGGCAGCCTTTTGCCTCGGCTGTTCCAAGTCTCTCTGTGCCTTCAAGCCGCCTCTCTGGTTCTGTGTGCGAGCTTTAGCTCGCTTCCCCACCTCCCCCTCCAAGAAAAAAATATTTTGCACTCTCCGAAAAAATAACTAACTTTGCACGCCAATTCAGTGGGATCGCGACCTGCTGAGCCCCAATTTTTTAATTTAACTGCAGAAAAATTAAACAAAATGAAAGAGAAAATCCATCCTGCCAACTACCGTGAAGTAGTATTCAAGGATATGTCAAACGACGAGATATTTATCACCCGCTCTACCGTTGCTTCACGCGAGACAATCGAAATCGACGGCAAAACATATCCTCTTGTAAAGCTTGAAATCACCAGCTCATCGCACCCCTTCTTCACCGGCAAACAGAAACTCGTCGATACCGCCGGTCGCGTCGACAAGTTCCGCAGCCGCTACGGTAACCGTAATAAGAAGTAATGATCTCTCGCCTTCAGGCAGGCTAACACATAACAACCCCCGAGCCCTCCTTTCGGACGGACCCGGGGGTCTCTATTTCTTATCCTCTCTATCTATTCAAGAAAACACAATATTATCAGCTGCGCCACTATCACACGCATAAACATCGTAAGCGGATATACTGTCGAGTAGGCAACAGCCGGAGCATCATTATTGGCCACCTTATTAGCGTATGCCAATGCCGGTGGGTCGGTATAGTTACCACTCATCATACCTAAAATAGTAAGATAATTTATCTTATATTTGCCACGGGCTATAATACCTACTACCAACAGCGGTATCACCGTAATTATAAGACCATATCCTACCCATGTTGCACCGCGTACACAGAACACTGTCTCAGCAAAGTTCTTACCGGCCGCTATACCTACTGAAGCAAGGAAGAGACAGATGCCTATTTCACGCAACAGCAGATTAGCTGAAGAATTGGTGTAAGTCACCAGATGGAATTTATGTCCGTAGGCACTTATAAGTATAGCTACCACAAGCGGGCCGCCAGCCAGACCAAGCTTCATAGGCACCGACATGCCGGGGAATTGCAAAGGTATGCTACCCACAAGTATACCCAAGAATATACCTATGAACATCGTCACCAGATTAGGTTCATTAAGACGCTTCATGGAGTTACCTAAGCGACTGGCCAGTCTGTTTATGTCATCAAGTTTACCTACTACCGTAAGACGGTCACCCATCTGAAGACGGAGGTTAGAGGCTGCCACCAGGTCGACACCGGCACGATTGACACGGGTCACATTCAGTTTATAAGCCGAATGAACACGTAGCGAACCTAACTTCACACCGTTATACTCGGTTTTAGTCACCAATATTCGGCGCGACACTACAGGGCCCTTATCCATCTCCCACTGCTTATCTACCTTAGGACCAAGAAAACGGTTGAATATCTCCTCATCCTGAACCGAGCACACCACAAGTACCAGATCACCTAACTCAATGGTATCTTTACTCGTGGGTATAATAACACTTCCGTCAGGCTTCTCTATACGCGAGATTACGAAATTAGCCGAAATCAAAGTATGTAGCTTACTGATACTAAGCCCTTGCACAAGGTCATTAGTCACCTTGTAAGTTACGATGTGTGGTGCCAGAGTCGAGTCCGTACGTTCCTTCTCAAGTTCCTTTATCTCATGATCAACATTGATTTTGAATATCAGTTTTATCAGAATCATGGTGATTATTATACCGACCACACCCAACGGATAAGCAGCCGCATAACCCATTGACATCTGCTGCGATATGTCGTAAGCATTATCATTAACCTGTAGCACTGTCTGCTGTGCCGCACCGAGACCCGGAGTATTGGTAACAGCACCGCTCATCACACCCACCAGCTGGTCTATAGTAGTGTTACCGTCAGCACCGCCCTGCAGCCAATATATAGCTAACATTACCACAACATTAAGACCGATACCTGTCATGGCCAACGCATTAAGCCTTATGCCACCCTCCTTGAATGACGAGAAGAAACCCGGTCCTACCTGCATACCAATCGAAAAGATAAATAATATCAGTCCGAACTCACGTAGAAAATGCAACGTGTCAGTTTGTACCTCATAGCCGAAATGACCCAAAAGGATACCCACAAAAAGCACGAAAGTGACACCCAAAGACACTCCGAATATCTTGATTTTACCAAGATAAATACCTGCGAAAATGACAAATGCATAAAGCAAAATCGAACTCGCAAGCGACAACGAGTGTGGTGCCAGTAATTGAATTAACCAATCCATAATTTATAGGTTAAAAACATACACTTAAGAGCCCTCATTCGACGACCCTGCCCGTAGAAACGCCGCAAAATTACTCATTTTTTTCCATACCCACCCTACCTTCCATATCCTTTTTGCTTTTCCCGATTGTTCTAACAAAGAGCCCCCCCTCCCTCGGCCCGCTGGCCCTGTGTCGGTGTCACAGCTGCGCGCCCCCGCGCCCGGACGGGCGGGCGGGTGCCGTCGGGTGCGGGGAAAAAAGAGCGGGGGGGG
>CAMWVA010000209.1 GCA_947177575.1 uncultured Porphyromonadaceae bacterium
CCACTGTTCGGGCGGGGCGGGGCGACCTGCATTCGTGGGGCGTGGAAGTGGGTTTGCGCGGGGAGGACGCGGATGCGGGAGGAGGTAAGGGGAAGCGAAATTACAAAAAATATTGCAGAAAATGTCAACTTGGGGTGATGAAAACTGTGAGAGAATGAAATCAAATGCGTAAATTTGCATCATTAAAATGCTGTGCGGCTTGTGCCGTGTGGCGTAACACTCAAAATCTGAACCACCATGACAGTTACTGACCGCTTTCTGGAGTATGTCAAGTTTGATACCCAGAGCGATGAACTCACTAATCTGACTCCTTCAACACCGGGGCAGATGGTGTTTGCGCAATATCTCAAAGAACAGCTCGAAGCTATGGGGCTCGAAGAGATAACTCTTGATGACAATGGCTATCTTATGGCTACTCTGCCGGCTAATACCGATAAGGCTGACGTGCCGGTGGTAGGCTTTATAGCTCATCTTGATACGTCGCCTGATATGTCGGGTAAGCATGTACATCCCCGTATTGTGAAAAACTATGACGGCACTGATATATTGCTCAATGCCGAGCAGAACATTGTGCTTAGTCCTGAAGAATTTCCAGAACTTCTCAATTATTTAGGTCAGGACCTTATCGTGACTGACGGTACGACGCTGTTAGGTGCTGATGACAAGGCCGGTATCGCTGAAATAATAACTGCTGTGGCATGGCTGCAGGCTCACCCGGAAGTTAAGCACGGCAAGATACGTGTAGGTTTCAATCCTGATGAGGAAATCGGTCTTGGCGCGCATAAGTTTGATGTGGAGCGCTTCGGCTGTGACTTTGCTTACACTATGGACGGCGGTGCTGTTGGCGAACTGGAGTATGAAAACTTCAACGCTGCTTCGGCTGTAGTTACTTTCAAGGGGCGTAATGTGCATCCCGGTACTGCTAAGCATAAGATGATTAATTCTATTCGAGTTGCCAATCAGTTTATTCTTATGTTGCCGCGTTGGGAAACTCCTGAGCATACAGAGGGCTATGAAGGTTTCTATCACCTGATAGGTGTGGAGGGTACAGTTGAGAAGACTGAACTCCGCTACATCATACGTGACCATGACCGCGCACGCTTTGAGAGCCGCAAGCGCGAGATAGAGCATCTGGTGCGTAAGACCAATTATGAATTCCCGAATTGTGCAAGCGTGGAAATCAACGACCAGTACTACAACATGCGCGAGAAGATAGAACCTGTGATGCACATCATCGAAGTGGCTGAACGTGCTATGCGTGAGGCCGGTATCGAGCCTAAAGTGCAGCCTATACGTGGCGGTACGGATGGCGCACAGCTGTCGTTCAAGGGTCTGCCTTGTCCTAATATTTTTGCCGGTGGCGAGAACTTCCACGGGCGTTATGAATTTGTGGCTATACCTTCGATGGAAAAAGCTACGGATGTTATCGTCAATATATGCCGTATTGTTGCCGAATGAGGAAATAATTTATGAATTATAAAGGCAAGACACTTGCCGTCATTACAGGGCCGACTGCTTCGGGCAAGTCGGCCCTGGCTGTTGAGGTGGCAAGGCAACTCGGTACGGAAATAATTTCGGCTGACAGTCGGCAGGTGTATAAAGGTATTCCTATAGTTACAGCTATGCCTACTGCGGAAGAGAGGGCGGTAGTAAGGCATCATCTTATAGATATGTTACCTTTGGAGGCTTACTACAGTGCATCGGCTTTTGAGACTGATGCGCTGAAGATAGCCGATGAATTGTGGCAGTATTCAGACTGGGCTGTAGTGTGCGGAGGGTCAATGATGTATGTTGATGCGCTGTGTCACGGACTGGATGAATTACCTACAGTACCGGCAGAGTTGCGTGCGCGATTGATGAAGGAACATGCCGAGCGTGGCGACGGGTGGTTGCTACAACGCCTTGAGGAGCTTGATCCGGTGTATAGAGCCGAAGTAGATGAGCGCAATATGAAGCGGGTATTTCATGGTGTTGAGCTTTCGCTGACTGCGGGTAGGCCTTACTCTGAACTGCGGACAGGGCAGCGTGCTGAACGGCCTTTCAGAGTGGTGAAGCTGTGTCTTGACGGGCCTCGCGAGGTGCTGTTTGCGCGTATTAATGAGCGTGTTATTCGGATGATGGCGGAGGGCCTTGAGGATGAGGCACGGTCGGTGGAGCATCTGAGGCATCTTAATTCGCTTAATACAGTGGGACTGAAGGAGATGTTTGCTTATTTCGATGGGGTGATGACTCGAGATGAGGCTGTGGCACGGATACAGAAAAACACGCGAGTGTATGCTAAGAAACAGCTGACATGGTACAGGCGGGATACTTCGGCGGTGTGGCTTGATATAACAGCACCCGACCTTGTGGGCCGGGCGCTGAATGAGCTGGAGAGGTAGGATCGGGGCAGAGCCCCGGGCGGGGACTAGCTTCGCGCGGGGATTAAGGCGAGCTGAAGCTCGCGCACAGAACCAGGAGGCACGGTGGGGCAGAGCCCCGGGCGGGGAGTGGCTTCGCGCGGGGATTAAGGCGAGCTGAAGCTCGCGCACAGAACCAGGAGGCACG
>CAMWVA010000210.1 GCA_947177575.1 uncultured Porphyromonadaceae bacterium
CAATAATTGCTAAAGCCATTACCTTGTTAAGTAATAATATTTTACACATAGGATTACTATAAAGATTGCCCCGTACGGCTACCGTACGGGGCAATCTTTATAGTAATCCTATGAACAGTCTTCAGTTTTTACTTAGCTTTCTTATCCTCTACGATTGTAGGGGTAACTTCCAATTTGAGCACATCGGCTGCTTTAAGACCAAGCTGTTGGGCACGTGCTCCGAAGAGAGCCTGTGCGCTGGTAATGAAAGTGCCTGTCTGTCCTGATGCCAATGACTTGAATGCTTCTGAAAGCGGATTGTTGCTCAAACGCTGACCGACAGTAAGCTCTTTTGGGAAAGGAGAATTGACATCCTTGCCGTTGAGAGTAGTGATCTTGATGTCAGCCTTGATTCTGTCGCCGTCCTTAATCTTTACAGCATCGCCTGAAGGGATTGTGCCCCAGAGCTGGTCTGACAGGGATTTCATCTTAAGAGCCTCTCCGGCTGCTTTAAGTGCGCTGAGAGCAGCTTCCTTATCGCGCTCCTCTTTAGCCTTATTAAACTCGTTCATGAGCTTATAGAAAGTGCCCTGCATAGCGGGAGCGTCAATTACGGTGTCAGTCTTGATGGCTGCAGAAAGACCTTCCATAAATACCTTGTCTGACAGCCGAACATTATAGTCCTCAGTAAACTGGTTAATGTTCATAGCCATCTGTATACCTTGGAACAGACCCTTGTTGTATGCCTCTTTCCCGGTCTTGACAGCATCGAGACCCGCTTTCACACCACGCAGATATTCCTGCTTGGCGGCATCTGTAGCTAAAGTAGTGTCACGCTGTGCCTCACGTACATATTCCGCTCCACGCATCTGACCGAAACAGTAGACCAACGAATCGGCTTTAGCCGAGATATCGGGTGTAGTGGCAGTGACAGTGGTTGTGTCAGAACCGGTTCCGTTGCAAGATGCGAGAAGCAGCGCGAGAGCTGCTGTGGAAAATAAATGTTTAATATTCATGTCTATGTGTAGAGTTGTAGCGACCGATTTTATTCAGGCACCTCAATTGAGTCGGGGAGTGTGACAACTTCCGCGTCGTGATTCATAGAATCAGGCACTTCTGCTGCAACTTCGCCAATATTTACTTCAATTGTGTCGCCTGAAGTCACTACATTGTCTGTGGTACGACCCTTACAGCCGGTAGCCATCAATGCGATGGCAGCTACGGCTGCAAAAGCCATTGTTGATTTCATTAACTTCATAGTTGTCATTGATTAATTCCGAGCAGGTCAACCTCGAAAATGAGGGGTGCATTGCCCGGTATCACATTGGGTATACCCTGGGGACCGTAAGCGAGGTCTGAAGGGATATAGAAGATAGTCTTGCCGCCTACCTTCATGGTCTGTAGACCTTCAGTCCAACCTTTGATCACAGCTTGAAGAGGGAAAGTGGCAGGCGTGCCACGCTCAACCGAACTGTCGAATACGGTTCCATCAGTCAGAGTGCCGATGTAATTTACGGTAACTGTGTCAGTAGCTTTAGGACTTGCACCTGTGCCGGCTACCACAACAGTATATTTCAGACCTGAGGGGGTCTCGATATAGGTTGAATCAGAAGGAGTAGCAGCTTTCTTTGCAGCATTAGTAAAGAATTCCGGACCATAAGTAGCTCCGGCGACAGCCTGAGAATTGTTGACAGAATCGTTGGAGCTTGCCACCACTGCCTCTACCATGCTGTCAATAGCAGCTAAACTATCGGCTGTAGCCTGATCTTTGTTTGCTTTGTCACTTTTACATGACGAAAGGCCCCCGAGCGAAACGAGAGCCACGACAGCGGCAAGAGCCGCTGCCGGGATAAAATGTTTTCTCATTCGAAAATTATGTATAGTTACTTCTTATTGACTTTAATGAGTTCAACCTCGAAAATAAGAGTAGAGTGGGGCGGAATTACATTAGGTATACCCTGAGGACCATAAGCAAGGTCTGAAGGGATAAAGAATGTATATTTGCCACCCTCCTTCATAAGCTGCACACCTTCAGTCCAACCCGGAATAACACGGTTGAGAGGGAATGTAGCGGGTTCACCACGGCTTACGGAGCTGTCGAATACAGTGCCATCGAGGAGCTTACCTGTATAATGTACGGTAACTTCATCCTCAGCTGTAGGACTTACGCCTTCACCTTCTTTCTCCACGATATACTGGAGACCGGAGGGTGTAACTTTCACGTTCTCATTCTTAAGGTTCTCGGCGAGGAACTTGTCGCCTGCCTCTTTCATTTCGGCAGTCTTCTTTGCGGCGAGTTCCTGAAGGAACTCCTGTATAATCTTGTTGGCGTCTTCAGGCGACATCTTTGATTCCTTACCGTCGAAAGCGTCATGAAGAGCCTCGTCAAAATCTTTAAAATCTATATTAGTAACTCCCATTCCACGGAGCTGATGGCCAAATGCCATGCCCCATGCATAACTTAACTGGTCCATTGGTTTATGGTTTTTAGTGTGCTTCGGAAAAGCACGTGATATTAATAATTTCTATGTTTATTATCTCTTGTT